>NZ_JBXAPG010000069.1:0-28386 GCF_058803765.1 Burkholderia sp. GW821-FHT14F03 | reverse complement strand
GGCGCGGCCGTTCGCACCGGCGCGCGCGCCGTGCGCGGCGGCGGAGCGCCGCGCACCTGGAACGCGCTGACCGATTCGCGCAGGCGCGCCGCCTGTTCCTGCAGCGACGCGGCCGCGGCGGTCGCCTCCTCGACGAGCGCCGCGTTCTGCTGGGTGACCTCGTCCATCTGCGTGACCGCGCGGCCGACCTGGGTGATCCCGCTCGCCTGCTCCTCGGACGCGGCGGCGATCTCGCCCATGATGTCGGTCACGCGCCGCACCGCCTGCAGGATCTCGCTCATCGTCGTGCCGGCCTGGCCGACCAGCGACGAGCCGTTGTGCACGCGCTCGACCGACACATTGATCAGCTGCTTGATCTCCTTGGCCGCCGTCGCGCTGCGCTGCGCGAGCGAGCGCACCTCGCCCGCCACCACCGCGAAGCCGCGACCCTGCTCGCCCGCGCGCGCCGCTTCGACGGCCGCGTTCAGCGCGAGGATGTTGGTCTGGAACGCAATGCCTTCGATCACGCCGATGATGTCGGCGATCTTCTGCGAACTGTCGTTGATCTCGCCCATCGTGCCGATCACGCGGTTCACCACGTCGTTGCCCTTGAGCGCGATGTCCGACGCGTTGTGCGCGAGGCCGCTCGCCTGGCGCGCGTTGTCGGCGTTCTGCTTGACGGTCGCGGTCAGCTCTTCCATGCTCGCGGCGGTCTCCTCCAGCGAGGCCGCCTGCTGCTCGGTGCGCGCCGACAGGTCGTTGTTGCCGGCCGCGATCTGCTGGCTGGCCGCCGCGATCGATTCCGCCGCATGGCGGATGCCGCCGATCGTGCCTTGCAGCCGGTCCTGCATCTCGTGCATCGCGGCCATCATGCTGTGGGTGTCGCCCGGGCGCACCGGCACCGTCTGGGTCAGGTCGCCGAGCGCGATGCGCGCGGCCAGGGCGGCCGCCTCGTCCGGCTCGCCGCCGAGGCTGCGCCGCACGTTGCGGATGATCACGAGCATCGCGAGCGTGATCACGGCGCCGATCACCGCCACCACCGCGAGGTGGCCGACCAGGGTCTCATAGTAGACCGTATCGATGTCCTTGATGAACACGCCGCTCGAGATGTACCAGTCCCACGGCGCGAAGCGCGTCACGTAGCTGATCTTCGGCACCGCCGTCTCGCTGTGCGGCAGCCGGCCGCGGTAGTTCACGAAGCCGCGTCCGTCGGCCTTCGCCGCGTTCACCACCGAGACGAACAGCAGCTTGCCGTCGGGATCCTTGAAATCGCTGACCACGGTGCCGACCAGCTTCGGCAGCGTCGGGTGCATGAGCACCGTGGGCTTCGCGTCGGTCACGAACACATAGCCGGAGTCGCCGTCGTAGCGCATCGCCGCGAGCCGCGCGAGCGCGTCGCGCTGCGCATCGGCCTCGCTCATCGCGCCGCTCTGGGACAGCGCGTAGTACGACTGCACCACGCCCTGCGCGGCGTCGACGAGATTCGTCATGCCCGCCTTGCGCTCGGCGAGCATCGTCGCGCGCGTCTCGAACGCGCTCCACGCGCCCACCCCCAACAATCCGACCCATACGAGCGCAAGCGCCAGCCACAGCTTGCGGTTCAAACTCATTCTGCTCATCGTGCGTGCCTTTTTCAGTGTCTTGTCTTCGCACACCGCCCGCAGGCCGGCCTCTCGCCTGCTAACGATCGCCTCCGTTTATTACGGCACGCCGGCTTACAACTTGAATGGAATCCGCCACGAAATCCGCACCGCGCCGCACGCTGTGCTACAAGGAGCGCTGGCCGCGACACGGTGTCGCGGCGTCCTCGTGAGACCTCCATGTACGTCATCGACATCCAGTACACGGTGTCGCTCGAGCGCATCGACGACGCGCTCGAACGCCATCGCGCCTTCCTGCAGCGGCACTTCGACGCGGGCGTGTTCATCGCCGCCGGCCCGAAGGTGCCGCGCACGGGCGGCGTGATCCTCGCCGCGCGCATCGATCGCGACGCGCTCGACGCGATCCTGCGGAGCGATCCGTTCGTCACCGAACAGCTCGCGACCTACTCGGTGACGGAGTTCCGCATGACCCGTGCGGCCGACGGCCTGAATCTGCCGGCGCTGCCGTAGGCGCGCGCCGCCGCCGGACGGGGCGCAGGGCCGCGTCCGGCGGGGCAAAGGCGGGGAAAAGCGAAAAAGGCGGGAAGGGAAGGAAAAAGGTCTCGCCGCAAGGCCGCGCCGAACGGCCGCGCCAAACGGCCTCGCCGCTCAGCCGAGCAGCAGCTTCAGGTCGTGGACCCACGGCGCGGGGCCCTGGCCGTCGCGCACGAACAGACGCAGCTTGCCGTCCGGGTCGAACACGTAGCTCGCGGCGGTGTGGTCCATCGTATAGCTTCCCGGCGTCTTGCCCGGCACCTTCGCGTAGTAGACGCGGAAATCCTTGGTGATCTTCTTGAGCTGCGCCTCGTCGGCCGGACGCAGGCCGACGAAGGTCGGATTGAAGGCGGGCACGTACTGGCCGAGCAGTTCGGCCGTGTCGCGCTCCGGATCGACGGTCACGAACAGCACCTGCACGCGCTTGGCCGCATCCGGCCCGAGCTGCTGCAGCGCCTGCGACAGCTCGGCCATCGTGGTCGGGCACACGTCGGGGCAATGGGTGTAGCCGAAGAACATCACGACCGCCCGGCCCTTGAAGTCCGCCAGCGTGCGCACCTTGCCGGCGGTGTCGGGCAGCGCGAAATCGCTGCCGAACTGGGTGTTGCCGGTGATGTCGACGTTCTGGAACGCCGGGGCCTTGCTGCAGCCGGCGAGCAGCAGCGCGCCCGCGATCGCGCCGGCGGCGAGCCAGCCCTGGCGCGCGCGGCGCCCAAACAATGAATTCAGCATCGGATTCCGGACCAAAGCAAAAGCATGGACGTCACATCCCGAGCAGCGGATGCGCGTAGTGATCGACGAGCAGCGCGACGAACAGCAGCGACAAGTAGATGATCGAGTAGCGGAACGCCTGGCGCGCGAGCGCATCGGAGTAATCACGGTAGATCTTCCAGGCATAGGCGAGAAACACCGCGCCGAGCAGCACCGCGCTCGTCAGATAGACGATTCCGCTCATCCCGGAGATGAACGGCATCATCGTGACGGCGAACAGGATCACCGTGTACAGCAGGATGTGCAGGCGCGTGTACTGCTCGCCGTGCGTGTTCGGCAGCATCGGCAGGCCCGCGTTCTCGTAGTCCTTGCGGCGATACAGCGCGAGCACCCAGAAATGCGGCGGCGTCCAGACGAAGATGATCAGCACGAGGATCCACGCATCGCCCGGCACCGCGCCCGTGACCGCGGCCCAGCCGAGCGCGGGCGGCATCGCGCCGGACGCGCCGCCGATCACGATGTTCTGCGGCGTCATCGGCTTGAGCAGCAGCGTGTAGATCACCGCGTAGCCGACGAAGGTCGCGATCGTGAGCCACATCGTCAGCGGATTCGTGAACGTGTAGAGGGTCCAGGCGCCGGCGCCGCCGAGCACGGCCGAGAACAGCAGGATCTGCGCGCTCGTGATCTCGCCGCGCGCCGACGGCCGCCACGCCGTGCGGCGCATCATCGCGTCGATCTTCTGCTCGACGAGACAGTTGATCGCGAACGCCGCGCCCGCCAGCAGCCAGATGCCGACCGTGCCGCCGAGCAGCACCGTCCACGGCACCATGCCCGGGGTCGCGAGGAACATCCCGATCACCGCGCAGAACACCGCGAGCTGCGTGACCCGCGGCTTCGTCAGGGCCAGGTACTGGGAAAGACGGCTACCGGGGGTCTGGGAGAGTGAGGTCTGCATGGGCGCTCGGCGTCAGGCGGCCGCGGTGTCGCGCGCAGGCTGCGCGATCCGGCCGGGGCGACTTGAAAGGATGCGAAAGTTTAGCATGATGACGAGCAGCAGCAGGATCGCGGCGCCGCCGTTATGCGCGACGGCGACGGGCAAAGGCCACTGCAACACGATATTGGTCAAGCCCGTGACGAACTGGAGCACGACCACCAGCAGCACGCCGTCGGCCGGCCGCCGCAGCGACGCGAAACGGCGCAGCCGCAGCGCGAGGCCGATCAGGTAGGCGACCACGACGAACGCGAAGGTGCGATGGGTCCAGTGAATCGCGACCAGCGCGTCCTGGGTGATCGCGTCGCCGTCCTTGGTCATGCCGAGCGCGCGCCACAGGTGGAAGCCGTGCGTGAAATCCATCGGCGGAATCCACTGGCCGTTGCAGGTCGGGAAATCGGTGCACGCGAGCACCGCGTAGTTGGTGCTGACCCAGCCGCCCAGCGCGATCTGCACGACGAGCAGCACGAGCGCCGCGAGCGCCGCCGCGCGATAACGCCCCGCCCCGGGATCGTGCGCGGGCGGCGGCGTCTGGCGCGCGGCCAGCCAGCCGAGCGCGCCGAGCAGCGTGAGGCCGAGCAGCAGGTGGATCGTGACGATCACGGGCTGCAGCTTCATCGTCACCGTCCAGGCGCCGAACGCGCCCTGCACCAGGATCAGCAGCAGCAGCCCGGTCGGCCACCACGGCGACACGTGCAGCGGGCGACGGCGCAGCCGGGCCGTCCACGCGATCACGACCTGCGCGATGATCAGCACGCCGATCGCCATCGCGAAGTAGCGGTGGATCATCTCGATCCAGGCCTTCGTCATCGACACGGGGCCGGTCGGCATCGCCTGGTGCGCGGCCGTGATCGCCGCATGCGCGATGAACGGCGATGCGGTGCCGTAGCAGCCCGGCCAGTCCGGGCAGCCGAGCCCTGAATCGGTCAGGCGCGTGAAGCCGCCGAACATCACGAGGTCGAGCGTGAGGAAGGTCGTGATCCACACCAGCTTGCGGAATTTGTTGTCATCGGCCTTCACCCACACGTAGGACAGCGGCAGCAGCGCGATGCACAGGCCGATGAGGCCCAGTTGCACTAGATACGACATCTCGGGTTTCCTGTTAGCGGGCGCGGCCTGCGCTCAACCGATGCTCGACCACTTGAGCAGCTTCGTCACGTCGCGCTTGATCTTGCTCGGGTCCGGATTCTTCGGGAAACGCATCATCAGATTGCCGTTCGGATCGACCATGTAGATGTGGTCGCTCAACTGCGTGCCGGCGTCGACCGGCAGCCATTTCGCGAGTTCGGCCGGATCGGCGCTCAACTCGCGGGTGTCGGGGTAGGCGCGCCCGATCACGTCGGGCACGGCCGCCGCATCGCTGCGCAGCCACACCATCGTGATCCGGTGACGCTCGCCCGCCTGCGTCGCGCGCACCTGGCGCATGAAGTAGAGCTTCTTCGCGCAGGCCTCGTCGCAGGCGCCGCCGTTCACCATCACGAGCAGCCAGACGCCGCGCAGCGACGCGAGCGGCACGCGCGCGCCGTGCTCGTCGGTGACCTCGAACGCGGCCGGGATCGGCCGCTGCGGCTCGATCAGCGTGCCGTAGTTGGTCGAGCCGCCCTGCGGCCGGATCACGTAGTAGGTGAAATACGACGCGAGCATGGGCGCCGCGCAGACCAGCGCGAGCAACAGCAGCATCCAGCGGCCGCGCTGCCACGAACCGCGTTGCGGGGCGGGCGAGCGGCTCGCCTCGGGTGGCGTCGGGCGGGAAGATTGCGTAGACAAAAGAGACCTCTCCAAACTAGGCGCGGCGCGATCCGCCGCGCGACAAACCCGCGCGGCTCACGCCGCGCCCGATGACTTGCGCGCGGCGCGCCGCGCCGCGTACAGACCGAATCCGACGGCCGCGGCCGCCATCGCCCACCACTGGGCCATGTAGCCGTAGTTGCGCTCGACGCCGAGCGTCGGCGCGGGCCAGTCGCGCACGAGCCGGTCGCCGATATCGTTCGTCTGCTGGATCACGAACGACTGCAGCGGCAGCCCGGTTTCGCGCGCGTACTCGGCGACGTCGAGATTCTGACGGATCCGCTGGTTCGCGGCGGACCCGCCCTCGCCCAGCTCGAATGCGCGCGACGCGTCGGCGCGCGCGATGCCCTCGATCGCGACCTCGCCCGGCGGCGTCGGGAACGCCTCGATCGCGGTGCGATCCGCGATGTTGCGCGGCAGCCAGCCGCGATTGACGAGCACATAGCCGCCGCCCGACAGCTCGAGCGGCATCACCACGTAGAAGCCCGGCTGATCGTGGTACGGCCGGTTGTCCAGGTAGACCGCGCGCGCCGGCAGGAAGCGGCCGACCGCGCGCACCCGGTGGAATTCGATGTCGCGCAGCGCAATCGGCTGCGCATCCAGCGCGCGCGCGGGCGCCTGCTCGTAGCGCGCGATGCTGTCGGCGAGGGCTTCCTTCTGGTGGGCGCGGTCGAGCTGCCAGAAACCGAGCCGCACGGTCACGGCGACCACCAGGAAGATCAGGAGGACGGGGAGCCAACGGAACTTCATCGACGCGCGCTCCCCGGGCGACACCCGCACAGGTGAAGTGCGATAATTGACGCCTCCCTTTCGATCCACCGGTTTCCGGTCAGCTTCATGCACATCCTCGTTCCGATCGCGTTCGTCCTCATCATTGCCAGCCTGGGGTCGGCGCTGTATTTCATGATGCACGACCGCGGCCAGACGAAGCGCATGGTCTGGTCGCTCGCGGCGCGGGTCGGCCTGTCGATCACGCTGTTCCTGTTCATCCTGTTCGCAAACTGGATGGGCTGGATCCATTCGACCGGTTTGCCGATCGGCCGCTGATGCGGCATATCGCCGCAGCTCGGGCACCTTCAAGCAAAAGCGCCGCCTGACGAAGTCGGGGCGGCGCGGCGGATCCGGCTCGGGTTCGCGCGGCGAAGCGCCCGACCCAGGCACGACGGCCCGCGCATCGCTGCGCGGGCCGTTTTCATTACAGCCAGTAGACGACGACGTACAGGCCGAGCCAGACGACGTCGACGAAGTGCCAGTACCAGGCGGCGCCTTCGAACGCGAAATGGTGATCCGGCTTGAAGTGGCCGCGGATCATCCGCACCAGCACCACCGCGAGCATCGTGCCGCCGAGGAACACGTGGAAACCGTGGAAGCCCGTCAGCAGGAAGAACGTCGAGCCGTACACGCCCGAGCCGAGCGTCAGGTTCAGTTCGTTGTACGCGTGGAAGTACTCGAAGCCCTGCAGGAACAGGAAGCACACGCCGAGCACGAGCGTCGCGGCGAGCCAGGCGATCGCCTTCTTGCGGTGATCGTCGCGCAGCGCATGGTGCGACACCGTGAGCGTCGCGCCCGACGACAGCAGGAACGCGGTGTTCAGCGTCGGGATCGGCCACGGGCCCATCGTCTTGAAGTGACCGGCGAGCGCGGCCGGGCCCTCGTTCGGCCACACGGCGCTGAAGTCCGGCCAGATCAGCTTGTAGTCGAGGCTGCCCAGCTGGTGCAGCGCGATTTCGCGCGCGTAGAACAGCGCGCCGAAGAACGCGCCGAAGAACATCACTTCGGAGAAGATGAACCAGCTCATGCTCCAGCGGTACGACACGTCGACCCGCTTGCCGTACTGCCCGCCCTCCGATTCGGCGATCGCGTCGCCGAACCAGTGGTACAGCGTGAAGAGGAACCACAGCAGGCCAAGCAGCGCGGTATATGGCGCCCACGGCTCACCGTTGATCCAAAGCGCAAATGACCCCAGCATCGCCAGCAGGCCGACGGCCGCGCTGATCGGATGATGTGACGGATGCGGCACGAAATAGTACGGGCTCTCGTTTTGACCGCTCATGCTTGATTCTCCACTTCAGTCCAATTTGTTCCGGAAGTCCCGGCTTTATTTCTAGCGGCGCGCGACGGCGCCGCTTCGCTTTCTGCCACGGGCGCGCCGTGACACGCCCGTCGATACCCTGCCCCTACCCGACCACCGCGTGCACGATCGCGATCAGTACGCCGATGAACAGCGCCGCCGCGATCAGCGCGACCAGCAGCACGTGCAGCGGATTGAGCTGCGCGGCGTCGGCCTCGAGATCGCGCCGCTTGCGCACCCCGAAGAACGACCACAGCACCGCCTTGACCGTCTTCATGAAACTGCCTTTGCGGCCCGCGTCACTCGTCATGCGCTCCTCCCTCGTCACGCGTCCGGCTTCGCGGACACCGTGCGCCCCGCCGTGCCGGTCGTGGCCGTCGCGGGCGTATTCAGTTCGAAGAACGTGTACGACAGCGTGATCGTCTTCACGTCCTTCGGCAGCTTCGGATCGATCACGAACACCACCGGCATCTTGCGCGCTTCATTCGCCGCCAGCGTCTGCTGCGTGAAACAGAAACACTCGATCTTCTTGAAGAACTCCGTCGCCTGCTTCGGCGCGTAGCTCGGGATCGCCTGCGCGACGACCGGGCGGCCTTGCCCGTTCGTCACTTCGTACACCACCGTCGTCAGCTCGCCCGGATGCACGTCGATGCTGTTCTGCTCCGGCTTGAAGCCGAGCGGGCCGCGCGCATTCGCATCGAGCTCGATCGACACCTTGCGGCTGTAGTCGATCTGCGTGTTCTTCGCCTCGCGCGCGCTGACGTCGCGCTGCAACAGGTTGTTGATGCCGGTGATCTGGCAGATCGCGCGGTACATCGGCACCAGCGCGAAACCGAAGCCGAACATCAAGCCCACCACGACGACGAGCTTCGCGAGCATCACGCGGTTGAAAGAACGATCGGCGTCAGCCTCGGACTTCGACATGCGGAACTTCCTCAATACTGCGTCAGGACGTGGACAGGAACCACTGCTTGACGACGACACCCACAAAGAAAACGGCCACCGCCACCAGCAGGATCAAGCCGAGCCGCTTGTTGCCCGCGCGGATCTGCTCGGGCGACCGTCTTTGTTGTGGATTCCGGGTCATACGCTTGCTTTCAGGTTGCAGTCTCCGCGCCGCCTGCCGGCGGCGCGGAGAACGTGAACGGGATTACTCGACCGTCGGCGGATGCTCGAAGGTGTGGAACGGAGCCGGGCTCGGCACCGTCCACTCGAGGCCCGTCGCGCCGTCCCACGGCTTGTCGGACGCCTTCTCCAGTTCGCCGCCGCCGCGATAGGCCGGCAGTGCGACCGCGAACAGGAAGTACACCTGCGCGAGACCGAAGCCGAACGCGCCGATCGTCGCGATCTGGTTGAAGTCGGTGAACTGCGCCGGATAGTCGGCGTAGCGACGCGGCATGCCGGCGAGGCCGACGAAGTGCATCGGGAAGAACGTCAGGTTGAAGAAGATCATCGACGCCCAGAAGTGGATCTTGCCGCGCGTCTCGTTGTACATCCAGCCCGTCCACTTCGGCGCCCAGTAGTACCACCCGGAGAACAGCGCGAACAGCGAGCCCGCCACCAGCACGTAGTGGAAGTGGGCGACCACGAAATAGGTGCCGTGGTACTGGATGTCGAGCGGCGCCATCGCGAGCATCAGGCCCGTCAGGCCGCCGAACGTGAACACGAACAGGAAGCCGATCGAGAACAGCATCGGGGTTTCGAAGGTCATCGAGCCGCGCCACATCGTCGCGACCCAGTTGAACACCTTCACGCCCGTCGGCACGGCGATCAGCATCGTCGCGTACATGAAGAACAGCTGGCCCGTGACCGGCATGCCCGTCGCGAACATGTGGTGCGCCCAGACCATGAACGACAGGATCGCGATCGACGCGGTCGCGTAGACCATCGAGCTGTAGCCGAACAGCGGCTTGCGCGCGAACGCCGGGATCACCGCGGACACGATCCCGAACGCCGGCAGGATCATGATGTACACCTCGGGGTGGCCGAAGAACCAGAAGATGTGCTGGTACATCACCGGATCGCCGCCGCCTGCCGCATTGAAGAACGACGTGCCGAAGTGACGGTCGAACAGCACCATCGTGATCGCGCCCGCGAGCACCGGCATCACGGCGATCAGCAGGAACGCCGTGATCAGCCAGGTCCAGGCGAACAGCGGCATCTTCATCAGCGTCATGCCCGGCGCGCGCATGTTCAGCACCGTCACGATGATGTTGATGCCGCCCATGATCGACGACGCGCCCATGATGTGCACCGCGAAGATCGCGAAGTCCATGCCCGGGCCCATCTGGGTCGACAGCGGCGCGTACAGCGTCCAGCCGGCGGCCGTCGCGCCGCCCGGCGCGAAGAACGAGCCGACCAGCAGCACCGCGGCGACCGGCAGCAGCCAGAAGCTGAAGTTGTTCATCCGCGCGAACGCCATGTCGGACGCGCCGATCTGCAGCGGGATCATCCAGTTCGCGAAGCCGACGAAGGCCGGCATGATCGCGCCGAACACCATGATCAGGCCGTGCATCGTCGTGAGTTCGTTGAAGAACTCCGGACGCATGATCTGCAGGCCCGGCTCGAACAGCTCGGCGCGGATCGCGAGCGCCATCACGCCGCCCGACAGGAACATGATGAACGAGAACAGCAGGTACAGCGTACCGATGTCCTTGTGGTTGGTGGCGAACAGCCAACGGCGCCAGCCGTGCGGCGTCTCGTGCGCGTGGTCGTCGTGGGCGTGCCCGCCGGCGGCTACATCGTGTCCGATGCTAGACATAGAACTCTCCTAATCCGAATAACGTCGACAACACGTCAAGCCGACGGGGCGATCTCGACGCGACGGGCTTCCTTCGCGTCCGTCCCGCCCGTGATCGTTTCCGGCTTCTTCATCACAATCCGGTCCTCTGCGACGCCGGCGGCCTTCAGCGCATCGCGCACGATCAGCGCGCGGTGCTTCGCCAGTTCGGCGTTCGCGTCGGCCGAGCCCGTCGTGTCGGTGAAACCCGACAGCGTGAGCTTCGCGTCCGGATGCGCCTTCGCGTAGTCGGCTGCCGCGGCGATCGCGTCCTTCGCGTCCGCCGGCAGCTCGCTCTTGCCCGTCTCGAAATAGATCGCGGCCGGCAGCGCGGCAGCCTGCGCCGACGCAGCGGCGCCCGACGCGGGTTCCGCGGCGGGGGCGGCCGCCTGCGCGCCGCCTTCCGGCAGCTTGCCGCTGCGCGCGTCGGCCACCTGCTTCGGCTGCAGCGAATCGCCCATGTGGTTGCCCCACGAATTGCGCTCGTAGGTGATCACGGAAGCGATGTCGAGATCCGACAGCGACGCCCAGGTCGGCATCGCCGCCTTGCCGTGCAGCACGATGCTCACGTGCTCGGCGATCGGGCCGTTCGCGATCTTGCTGCCGTCGAGCGCCGGGAACGCGCCGAGGCCCTTGCCGTTCGGCTGGTGGCACACCGCGCAGTTGGCCTTGTAAACCTCTTCGCCGTGCGCGATCAGCTCGGCGCTCGTGTAAACCTTGTTCGGGTCGATGGCCGCGGCCGCCAGCTTGGACTTCTGGTCCTTGACCCACTTCGCGTAGTCGTCTTCCGACAGCACTTCGACGACCACCGGCATGTACGCGTGCTCCTTGCCGCACAGCTCCGTGCAGAAGCCGCGGAAGGTACCGACCTTGTCGGCCTTGAACCAGGTGTCGCGCACGAAGCCCGGAATCGCATCCTGCTTCACGCCGAACGCGGGCACATACCACGAGTGGACGACGTCGTTGGCGGTCGTGATGATGCGGATCTTCTTGTTGACCGGCACGACGAGCGGGTGGTCGACTTCCTGCAGGTAGGTGTCGGTGATCGGCGCCTGGCCGTTCACTTCGCTGCGCGGGGTCGACAGCGTCGACAGGAAGCTGATGCCTTCGCCCGGCCCCTTCACGTAGTCGTAGCCCCACTTCCACTGGTAGCCGGTGACCTTGACCGTGAGGTCGGCGTTGGTCGTGTCCTTCATCGCGACGACGGCCTTGGTGGCGGGCAGCGCCATCAGCACGACGATGATGAACGGCACGATCGTCCAGATGATTTCGACGGTGGTGCTTTCGTGGAAATTGGCGGCCTTGTGGCCCTTGGACTTGCGGTGCGCGAAGACCGAATAGAACATCACGCCGAACACGCCGACGAAGATCACCGTACACAGGATCAGCATCATCGTGTGGAGATCGTAGAGTTCTTCAGCGATCTTCGTGACCGGCGGCTGGAGATTGATCTCGTTGACGCGGGGGCCGCCCGGACTGTCACCGACCGCCAGAGCGGCGCCGGCAAAGAGCAGTCCACTGCATGCCAGCACGCCCATGAGGGCTCGCTTGATTGTTTTCATAGCTTCCTTACCCAAAATTTCCATTCAAACCCTCCCCCGTCGCAAGCTGCCTCGCTTTGCGCCGGCCGCCTCGTTCAGCCGCAACGCATCAGCGACGTACGCAGCTCATGTGCGAACTGCGCGCGCCGGTATTGCGCGAGATGCTGCCCGACCACCACGGTCTGCCCACGCGACACCAGCCTGATCGGATCGCGCGGCGACGCAGCCGGCTCGACCCGCACCCAGCGCGGGTTGAATTCGATCTGCGTCAGCTGCTCCGCGCTCATCCGCTCGATCAGCAGCCGATGAGGGAACAGCCGGATGCGTTCGTAATCGACCGCATGGCGCGCGTAAATGGCAAACGCGACGCCGACCGCCAGCAACTCGACCCCGGTGAAGGGCAGCACGAGCCACGCACCGCGCCACAGCAACAGTGCTGCGATGACAAGCGAAAATGCCGCGAGCGATACATAGAAAGTCACGAACTGGCGCGGCGACACCGAGCAGTTGCGCTTCATCAGCCAGTCCCGCAGGACCGGCTCGGCATCCGTCACACTGTCCGCTACTTCCATCGCAACCCCTCGCGAATGGCATGTGGAGCTTGCCCGCATCGGGCTCGCCGCCCTGTATTGTGGGGACCCCCAGGACGACAAACTGACGCATTATAGGCGCGATCAGGGGCATCCACAAGCAAACGCCCATCGCCCGGCGAGCCAAGCGCGACAAGCTTTCCGGCCATTTCGGGGGACTTTTTCCACCCGCTCGCGGCCGTTAATTCCAGACATAACAAATCCGCGCTTTACCGCTTCAGCGAGGCCTGGGACGCCCTTTGCCGATGTCCTCGATGCGCACGATCCCATGCCCTTCGGCGGTCGTGCGGGGCGCCGCCTTCCAGGCATGGCCGTAGATCACCTCGAAGGTCAGCGGGATCGTGCCGTCGTCGCGCCGGCGCGTTTCCAGCGCGTCGCCGAGCGCGCGCCGCAGGCGCCGCGACGGCCCCTGCCGGCGCGCGCCGCGCTCGAACGGATAAGCGCCCCAGCGGCGCACGTCCGCGAGCAGCGAATCGGCGGATTTGTAGGTGACGGTCAGCACTTCCTGGTCCATCACGGGGATCTCGAAGCCGCTTTCGACCAGCATGTCGCCCAGGTCGTGCATGTCGACGAACTCGACCACGTGCGGATCCGGCCGCGCGTCGCCGACCGCGGCCTCGGCTTCCGCGAACGCCGCGCGCAGCTCGCGCAGTGAATCGGGGCCGAGGGTGCTGAACATCAGCAGCCCGTCGACGCGCAGCACGCGGCGCCATTCCGGCAGGACGAGATCGGGACGCGCGTGCCAGTGCAGCGCGAGATTGGACCAGAGGAAATCGAAGGCGCCGCCGGCGAACGGCAGCGCGGAGAAGTCGGCCTGCGCGACGCGCGGCCCGCGATGGCCGAGCGCCTTCGCCAGCGAGGCGGGCAGGAAGCGCCGCCAGCTCGTCTCGGCGGTCTCGCGCGCCGACGCGCGCGCGAGCATCTCGCCCGACAGGTCGACGCCGAACACCGGCGCTTCAGGAAAGCGCGCGCGCAGCAGCGGCAGATCGTCGCCGACGCCGCAGCCCGCGTCGAGCACGCCGGCCGGGTTCACCTTGATGTAGTCGAGGCGCTCGCACATGCGCTGCGCGATCTCGCGCGGCAGGAACGCCACGGCGTCGAACGCGGCGGCGCGACGGTCGAAGATTCGCCGCAGGCGTCGTGGATCATAGGCCGGACGGCCGGTCGGTGCGGGAGCTGGGGACATGTCGGGCAAACTGGCGAAGAGCCCGAAGTATACTCGCTCGCTTCGCGCCCTTCAGCGAAGCGGGCCCCACCGGAGAAAACCGATGTCCGTGCCGCTCCCGCCGAGGCGCGACCGCCGCGCCCCATTTTCGTGCGCGGGCGTCGCGCTGGCGCGCCTCGCCGCGTGGGCGCTGCCGAATCTGTGCGCGCTGTGCGGCAATTTGTCACAGCGAACGCTGTGCGCGCAGTGCGACGCGGCGTACTGGAACGAGGCGCGGCTGCGCTGCGTGCAATGCGCGCTGCCGCTGCCCGCCCGGCCCGCCGCGGACTATCGATGCCGCGCGTGCCGCGACGCGCCGCCGCCGTTCGACGCGACGCTCGCGCTCGCCGATTACCGCGCGCCGCTCGACGGCCTCGCGCTCGACCTGAAGTTCCGCGCGCGGCTCGCGCTCGGCGCGGAATTCGCCGGCCGTCTCGCGCGGCTCGCCCACGAGCGCTTCGGCACGGCGCACGGCCTCGACCTGCTCGCGCCCGTGCCGCTCGCGCGGCGGCGGCTCGTCGCGCGCGGCTACAACCAGGCGTGGGCGATCGCCCGGCCGCTCGCGCGACACCTGCGGGCGCGCGCCGTATCGACGCTCGCCGAGCGGCGCGTCGACACAGCGCCGCAGTCGCGGCTCGACGCCGGCGCGCGCCACGCGAACGTCGCGGCGGCCTTCGCGCCGACGCGCGCGGTCGACGGGCTGCACGTGGGGCTCGTGGACGACGTCATGACGTCGGGCGCGACGCTCGGCGCGCTCGCGCGCTGCCTGAAGGACGCGGGTGCGCGCCGCGTGACGAATTTCGTCGCGCTGCGCACCGCGAAAGATTGAAATAGATTGACTCACATCAAGACTACTTGCCGGACTCGAATCATGTTCAACGTCGTTCTCGTCGAACCCGAAATCCCGCCGAACACCGGCAACGTCATCCGCCTGTGCGCGAACACCGGCGCGCGGCTGCATCTGATCGAGCCGCTCGGCTTCCCGCTCGACGACGCGCGCATGCGCCGCGCCGGGCTCGATTACCACGAGTACGCCAACATGCGCGTGCACCGAGACTGGGAGGCATTTGTCGCCGCCGAAACGCCGGACCCGACGCGCATGTTCGCGTTCACGACGCGCGGCTCGGGTCGCTTCCACGATCTCGCGTTCCAGCCGGGCGACTGGTTCGTGTTCGGCCCGGAGACGCGCGGCCTGCCCGCGCCGCTGCTCGAACGCTTCCCAACCAGCCAGCGCGTGCGGCTGCCGATGCGGCCGGACAACCGCAGCCTGAACCTGTCGAATACGGTCGCGGTCGTCGTGTTCGAGGCGTGGCGTCAGGCGGGCTTCGAAGGCGGAGCGTAAACGGAAGGAAGGCAGCGGAACGCGCGACGCTCAGGCGCGGGCGAGCGCGGCGCGGTAAAGCGCGAGCATCGGCTCGGAAAAGCAGGCGAACAGGATCCGGTCGAAGCAGCCGGCCTGGGGGCCGCCGTCGCGCAGCGCCTCGCCCACGGCGCGCACGGCGATCGCGGTCGCCGCCTCGGCCGGATAGCCGTACACGCCGCAACTGATCGCGGGAAACGCGAGCGACCGGCAGCCCGCCCCGGCCGCCGCCTCGAGCACGCGCCGGTAGCACGAGGCGAGCAGCGCCGCCTCGCCGTGCGCACCGCCCTGCCACACCGGCCCCACCGTATGAATCACGAAGCGCGCGGGCAGCCCGTGTCCGCGCGTGAGCTTCGCATCGCCGGTCGCGCAGCCGCCGAGCGCCGCGCATTCGCGCAGCAGGCCAGGGCCCGCCGCCCGGTGGATCGCACCGTCGACGCCGCCGCCGCCCAGCAGGGTTTCGTTGGCGGCGTTGACGATCGCGTCGAGCGCGAGCGTCGTGATGTCCACGACGCGCGCGTCCAGTTGAGTCGAACCGATGAGATGCGGCATGACGGCCTCCACGGCGAACCTCGCCCGCGCACAGCCTAGCGCGTTCGCCGCGCGCCCGCGCTGCGCTACTCGGCCTTCGCGTCGCGGCGCAGCAGGCCGCTCACCGCGTCGCGCGGCGCGACGCCGTCGAACAGCACGGCGCACACCGCCTCGGTGATCGGCATCTCGATGCCGTGATCGCGCGCGATCGACAGCACCGCCTGCGCGCAACGCACGCCTTCGGCGACGTGGCCGAGCGAGGCCAGGATCGCCTCGAGCGTGCGCCCTTCGGCCAGTTGCAGGCCGACGGTGCGGTTGCGCGACAGGTTGCCCGTCGCGGTCAGGATCAGGTCGCCCAGGCCGGTCAGCCCGGTGAAGGTTTCCGCGCGGCCGCCGAGCGTCACGCCCAGGCGCGACATCTCGGCCAGGCCGCGCGTGATCAGCGCGGCCCGCGCATTGAGGCCGAGCCCCAGGCCGTCGGCGATGCCGGTCGCGATCGCCAGCACGTTCTTCACCGCGCCGCCGACCTCGACGCCGACCACGTCGTCGCCGGTATAGATCCGCATCGCGCCGTGATGGAACGCCGCCACCGTGCGCTCGCGGCAGGCGGCCGAGGCGCTCGCGATCGTCAGCGCGACGGGCAGGCCCTCGCCGACCTCGCGCGCGAAGCTCGGGCCGGACAGCACGCCGTTGCTCGGCTGCCCGGGCAGCGCCTCCGCGATCATCCGGTGCGGCAAGAGCCGCGTGTCGGCCTCGAAACCCTTGCAGACCCATACCAGATGCGCGGGCACCCGGCCCGCGTCGCGCATCGCGCCGCACAGCGCGCGCAGCCCGGCGACCGGCGCCGCGACCACGCACAGCGCGTCGTCGCCCGCCGCATGCGCGAGCGCGGCCGCGAGATCGGCCTCGTAGCGCAGCGCCGGCGACAGCGCGACGCCGTCGAGGTAGCGGACGTTTTCGCGCCGGGCCTCAAGTTCGGAGACGAGCGCGCGATCGCGCGCCCACAGGAGCGTATCGTGCCGCGCGGCCAGATGGCCGGCCAGCGCGGTGCCCCACGCGCCGGCGCCGAGAACGGAGACTTTCATACCCAGCACCGGTCGGTCGCGGCCGCTCAGTTGAGCGTCGTGCCGTTCGGCGCGCCCTGCGCGCCGCCTTCCGCCTGCTGCGACAGCTGCGCGAGACGCTGCTCGTACAGCGCCTGGAAGTTGATTTCCGCGAGGTGGATCGGCGGGAAGCCCGCGCGCGTGATCGCGTCGGCGATGTTCGAACGCAGGTAAGGGAACAGGATCGTCGGGCAGGCGATGCCGACGAGCGGGTCGATCTGCTCGGCCGGGATGTTGCGGATATCGAAAATGCCGGCCTGCTTCGCTTCGATCAGGAACGCGACCTTGTCCTTGACCTTCGCGGTCACGGTGCCCGACACGACGATCTCGTACACGCTTTCCGCGAGGCGCTCGGCCTTCACGTCGACTTCGACCTCGACCGACGGCATGTCCTGCTCGAGGAAGATCGCCGGCGAATTCGGCTGCTCAAGCGACAGATCCTTCAGGTAGATGCGCTGGATATTGAAGAACGGCTGGTTTTCGACGTCGGACATGGTGGCTCCCTAAAATTGATAGCAAGGCGGCCGGAACCCTCCGGCCTGCCCGGTTTTGTTCGTGCTGCGGCACGCGTCGCCCCGATGCGGAGCGAAGGCGGCCATTCTGCCGGAATTAGGCGGCTTCCAGAAGCGGCTTCAAGCCGCCTTCGCGGTCGAGCTTCGACAGATCGTCGTAGCCGCCGACATGGGTTTCGCCGATATAGATCTGCGGCACCGTGCGACGGCCGGTGCGCGTCATCATTTCCTCGCGACGCGTCGGATCCTTGTCGATCAGCACCTTCTCGATCTGCTCGACGCCGCGCAGCTTCAAAAGCCGCTCGGCCTGGACGCAGTACGGGCAGACCTGGGTGCTGTACATGACCACTTTATTCACTTCACCACTCCTTATTTGACGACCGGCATGCCGGCCTGCTGCCATGCGGCCACGCCGCCCTGCAGCACGTGCACTTCGCCGTAGCCCGCGTCCTGCGCGAGCTTGGCCGCCTTCTGCGACTGCTGGCCGTTCTGGCAGACGAGCAGCAGCGGCGCGCTCTTGTTGCGGGCGACCTGTGCAAGCTTCGTCTGCAGTTCGCCGAATTCGACCGAGCGGGCCGCCGGCAGGTGGCCCACGCCGAATTCGGCCGCCGGGCGCAGGTCGATCACGACCGCGTTGCGGCGGTTGATCAGTTGGGTCGCCTCCGCCGCGGACAGGCCCGCCCCGCCGCGCCGCAGCGCGGGCAGGGCCAGCAGGCCGCCGGAAACCACCAGAATCCCGATGAGGGCCAGGTTCGTGTAATCGCTAAAGAACGTCACGGAAAATCCGCCGAAAAAAAGAGAAATCGAAACGACAATCCCGCCATTATAAAATAAGCGCCTTGCGCGATGGCGCCCCACCGCTGCCCGGGCCGTGTCGCGAACCGCTTCCTCACTACCGACCGCAAGCACATATGTACAAGCTCGTTCTCATCCGCCACGGCGAATCGACCTGGAACAAGGAAAACCGCTTCACGGGCTGGGTCGACGTCGACCTGACCGAACAGGGCAACCGCGAGGCCCGGCAGGCAGGCGTGCTGCTCAAGGAAGCCGGCTACGCGTTCGACATCGCCTACACCTCGGTGCTCAAGCGCGCGGTCCGCACACTGTGGCACGTGCAGGACGAAATGGACCAGATGTATCTGCCCGTCGTCCACACGTGGCGCCTGAACGAGCGCCACTACGGCGCGCTGTCCGGCCTCAACAAGGCCGAGACCGCCGCGAAGTTCGGCGACGAGCAGGTGCTGGTCTGGCGCCGCAGCTACGACACGCCGCCGCCCGCGCTCGAGGCGGACGACCCGCGCGCCCCGTTCGGCGACCCGCGCTACGCGAAGGTGCCGCGCGAGCAGCTGCCGCTCACCGAGTGCCTGAAGGACACGGTCGCGCGCGTGCTGCCGCTGTGGAACGAGTCGATCGCCCCGGCGGTGAAGGCCGGCAAGCAGGTGCTGATCGCCGCGCACGGCAATTCGCTGCGCGCGCTGATCAAGTATCTCGACGGCATCTCCGACAGCGACATCGTCGGCCTCAACATCCCGAACGGCGTGCCGCTCGTCTATGAGCTGGACGCCGGCCTCAAGCCGATCAAGCACTACTACCTCGGCGACCAGGACGCGATCGCGAAGGCCCAGGCCGCCGTCGCGCAGCAGGGCAAGTCGGCGGGCTAGGCCCGCGGCGGGCGCCCGCCCGGCGGCGGCGCCCGCGAACCCGCCGGGCCGGGCGCTGTCGAACCCGTTCCGGCGCGATCCGCTCGATTCGGGGGCGAGCAGTTATACTTGTCCGTCCTGTTGTCCCCGCCACAGCCACGCGCTTTCCGACCGCACCAGACTCTATGCGAATGAAATTGAAGAATATCGGCCTGATTGCCGCGGGCCTCGCGACCGGCGTATTCGCCACGCTGCAGATCTCCGCCTCGGCCCAGCAGGCGGCCGTCACGTCCCCGCTGCCGCTCGACCAGCTGCGGCTGTTCGCCGAGGTGTTCGGCCAGATCAAGCGCGAGTATGTCGAACCCGTCGATGACAAGAAGCTGCTGACGGCCGCGATCAAGGGCATGGTGTCGAGCCTCGACCCGCACTCGTCGTACCTCGACAAGACCGACTACGAGGAACTGCAGGAACAGACCAAGGGCCGCTTCGCGGGCCTCGGCATCGAGATTTCCCAGGAGGACGGCCTCGTCAAGGTGATCTCGCCGATCGAGGACACGCCCGCGTTCCGCGCCGGCATCCGTCCGGGCGACCTGATCACCCGCATCAACGATCGCCCCGTGCGCGGCATGACGCTCGACAAGGCCGTCAAGCAGATGCGCGGCGAGCCGGGCACCAAGGTCACGCTGACCATCTTCCGCAAGAGCGACGACCGCACCTTCCCGGTCACGGTCACGCGCGCGATCATCCGCGTGCAGAGCGTGAAGATGAAGATGCTCGACCCGGGCTACGCCTACATCCGCATCACCAGCTTCCAGGAACGCACGACGCCCGATCTCGCCGCCAAGCTGCAGGACATCGCGCGCCAGCAGCCGAACCTGAAGGGCCTCATCCTCGATCTGCGCAACAACGGCGGCGGCCTGCTGCAAAGCGCGGTCGGCGTCGCGGGCGCGTTCCTGCCGCCCGATTCCGTCGTCGTGTCGACCAACGGCCAGATCCCGGATTCGAAGCAGGTCTATCGCGACAACTACGACAACTACCGCCTGCCGTCGTTCGACAGCGATCCGCTCAAGAACCTGCCGGCCATCTTCAAGACGGTGCCGATGGTGGTGCTGACGAACGCGTACTCGGCGTCGGCGTCGGAAATCGTCGCGGGCGCGCTGCAGGATGCGCACCGCGCGCAGATCCTGGGCAAGACCACGTTCGGCAAGGGCTCGGTGCAGACGGTCCGGCCGATGACGGCCGACAGCGCGCTGCGCCTGACGACCGCGTACTACTACACGCCGAGCGGCCGTTCGATCCAGAACAAGGGCATCACGCCGGACATCCCGGTCGACCAGTTCGCGGACGGCGATCCGGACGACGTGCTCGTCACGCGCGAAGTCGACTACTCGAACCACCTCGCGAACACCCAGGATCCGAACGAGAAGAAGGAACAGGAAGATCGCGAGCAGCGTCGCATGGAGCAGCTGCGCGTCCTCGAGGAGCAGAACGACAAGAAGACGCCGGAGCAGCGCCAGAAAGACCGCGACCGCAAGCCGGTCGAGTTCGGCACCGCCGACGACTTCATGATGCAGCAGGCGCTCGCCAAGCTCGAGGGCAAGCCGGTGCAGGAGTCGAAGTCGATGCTCGCGGAAAGCACGAAGGGCGCGGCCACCGGCAAGGCGGCCTCGTCCGCCGCGGCGCCGAAGGGTGCGTCGAAGGCGACCGCCAAGCCGGCCTCCGCCGCGCAGCCGGCCTCGGCGCCGCAGTAAGCGCCCAGGCGGCCCCAGCGGGCCATCGCGGCAAGCGCCGCGATGGCCCGTTTCATTTGCGCGCCTAGAATAGACGCCACGCGCCCCGTTTCCTCGCCCGACCGCCCGCCATGAACGACGACCAGCTCCTCCGCTATTCCCGCCACATCCTCGTCGACGAGATCGGCATCGAAGCGCAGCAGCGCTTTCTCGATGCGCACGCGCTCGTGATCGGCGCGGGCGGCCTCGGCTCGCCCGCGGCGATGTACCTGGCCGCGTCGGGCGTCGGCACGCTCACGCTCGTCGACGCCGACACGGTCGACCTCACCAACCTGCAGCGCCAGATCCTGCACGATACGGCCGCGGTCGGCCGTCGCAAGGTGGATTCGGGGCGCGACGCGCTCGCGCGGCTCAATCCGGAGGTGCGGGTGCACGCGGTCGCCGAGCGCGTCGACGACGCCTGGCTCGCGCACGCCGTGCCCAAGGCGAGCGTCGTGCTCGACTGCACCGACAACTTCGCGACCCGCCATGCGATCAACCGCGCGTGCGTCGCGCATCGGGTGCCGCTCGTGTCCGGTGCGGCGCTGCGCTTCGACGGCCAGATCAGCACCTTCGATTTCCGCGACCCGGCCTCGCCGTGCTACGCGTGCGTGTTTCCGGAGGATCAGCCGTTCGAGGAAGTCGCCTGCTCGACGATGGGTGTGTTCGCCCCGACGGTCGGCATCATCGGCGCGATGCAGGCGGCCGAGGCGCTGCGCGTGATCGGCGGCATCGGCGCGACGCTCGCCGGCCGGCTCATGATGCTCGATGCGCTGCGCATGGAGTGGAATACGATGCGGATCGCGCGACAGCCGGATTGCCCGGTGTGCGGCGACGCGCACGCGCACTGACGCGGCCCGCGCGCGGCCGCCGCGATCGTTGGCGCGGCCGCGCGACCTGAAGCCGGGAGGCTAGGCGGCGACGTCCGCGCGCGGTTCCGCGCTGTCGAGGCGCTTCAACGCCGACTGCACCTCCTCGGGCTCGAACGCCGCGAGCACGTCGGCCGTCGGCTTCTCGAGCGCCTTCAGATGCGCGCGCAGGATCTCCTGCTTGACCACCAGCAGCTGGCTCGGGTGCATCGAGAACTCGGTGAGCCCCATGCCGAGCAACAGACGCGTGAGCGCCGGATCGCCCGCCATCTCGCCGCACACCGACACCGGCACGCCCGCGCGCTTCGCCTCGCGCAGCGTGTAGGAGATCAGGTGCAGCACGGCCGGATGCAGCGGGTCGTACAGATGCGCGACCGCGTTGTCCGCGCGATCGATCGCGAGCGTGTACTGGATCAGGTCGTTGGTGCCGATCGACAGGAAGTCGACCCGCTTCAGGAACAGCGGCAAGGCGATCGCCGCGGCCGGGATCTCGATCATCGCGCCGACCCGCACGGTCGGATCGTAGGAGAGCCCCGCGTCGTCGAGCTGGCGCTTTGCCTCGCGGATCAGGTCGAGGGTCTGGTCGATCTCCTGCGCATGCGCGAGCATCGGGATCAGGATCTTCACCGGGCCGAACACCGACGCGCGCAGGATCGCGCGCAGCTGCGTGAGGAACATCTGCGGCTCCGACAGGCTCCAGCGGATCGCGCGCAGGCCGAGCGCGGGATTCGGCGCGGTCTCGTAGCCTTCGTCGAGCGCTTCGAGCGGCTTGTCGGCGCCGACGTCGATGGTGCGGATCGTCACCGGCAGCCCGCGCATCAGCTCCACCGCGCGCCGATACGCACCGAACTGCTCCTCCTCCTCGGGCATCTGGTTCTTGTGATTCATGAACAGGAACTCGGTGCGGAACAGCCCCACCCCCACCGCGCCCGCGTCGATCGCGGCCTTCGCATCGTCGGGCAGCTCGATGTTCGCGCACAGATCGATGCGGGTACCGCACAAGGTTTGCGTCGGCGAGAACTTGAGGCGCTGCAGCTTGCGTTGCTCCAGCGCCTTTTCCGACTGCCGGTACGAGTACTCCTCGAGCACGATCGGCGCGGGATCGACGATCACGATCCCCTGGTCGCCGTCGACGATGATGAGGTCGTCCTGGCGGATCAGCGCGCTCGCGTGCTGGACCCCGACCGCGGCCGGGATGCCGAGGCTGCGCGCGACGATCGCCGTATGCGAGGTGCGGCCGCCGAGATCGGTGACGAAGGCCTGGAACGACTGGCTCTTGAACTGCATCATGTCGGCGGGCGCGATGTCGTGCGCGACCACGATCATCTCGTCCTTGCCGCGCGCGGCGCGATCGAGCGCCTGCGACGCGGACGGCGCGCCCGCGAGCGCCTTCAGCACCCGCTCGACCACCTGCTCGATGTCGGCCTTGCGCTCGCGCAGGTACTCGTCCTCGATGTCGTCGAAATGGCGGGTCAGCAGCTCGAGCTGCTCGGTCAGCGCCCACTCGACGTTGTAGCGGCGGGTGCGGATCAGGTCGATGGTTTCCTGCACCAGCATCGCGTCGCTCAGGATCATCGCGTGCACATCGATGAACGCGGCGACTTCGGACGGCGTGTCGTCGTTCAGGTCGGCGCGCAGCGCGTCGAGTTCGCAGCGCACCGCGTGCAGCGACGCGCGAAAGCGTTCCACCTCGGCGTCGATCTGCGCGGCGTCGATCAGGTAATGGGCAACGTCGAGCGCCGCCCGCGCGATCAGATACGCACGTCCGATCGCGATGCCTCTTGAAACGGGAATACCATGCAGCGTGAAGGACACGCGCACCTCCTCTCATCATGTAAGCCGCGGCGCACCGCTGCGATGCGCTTATGACCCCGGTACCCGATTATAAATTCCGCCGCGCGCCAAGGCTGCATGCGGCGCAGCATGCAGTCGTCAATGCATTGTTGTGACGGAAACAGAAATGCCGCGGAAGCCCGCGGCATTCTCATCAAATTCCGGCGCGGCGCAACCGGTCGGTCTACTGACCTTCGCCGAACTTGTCGGCGATCAATTTCAGCAGTGAATCCATCGCCTCTTTTTCATCCGGCCCCTCGGTCTCGATCGTGATCGTGCTGCCAATCCCCGCCGCCAGCATCATCACGCCCATGATGCTCTTCGCATTGATCCGGCGACCGTTGCGGGTCATCCAGACCTCGGCCTGGAAATTCCCGGCCAGCTGGGTCAGCTTGGCGGAGGCCCGGGCATGCAGCCCCAATTTATTCACGATGGTCGTTTCTTGCTGAAGCATGGTTTCCGGTGATCAGGTCAGGGCAGCCGGCGAGCGCTTCGCCGGCCGGGGGTTGAATGACATGCATCCGCCCGCTCAGTGCGGCTCGGCCTGCGGTTTCGGTTCGGGCGGAATCGGCGCGCACTCGCCGCAGCCGAGCCCGGGCGAGCGCGGCGGCGGCGTGCCGGCCGCGACTTCGTGGATCCCCTTGGTGGAACCCGCGAGCGCCTTGTCGACGAGCGTATCGAGCGGCGTGGTGCGGTAACAGACCGCGCGCACCAGCATCGGCAGATTGACGCCCGCGAGCACGCGGACCCCGTCGAGCTTCGCGAGCTGGCCCGCGATGTTCGCGGGCGTCGCGCCGTACATGTCGGTCAGCACGAGCGCGCCGTTCTCTTCCTTCAGGCGCGCAAGCTCGGCGTGCGCGAACGCCATCACCTGAACGGGATCGCTGTCGGCCTGCACGTCGATGCAGCCGATGCGCGCGGGCACCCCGCCGTAGATATGCGAGATGCAGTCCCGCAGAGCGGTCGCGAGCGGTGCATGCGCGATGATGAGAATGCCAGCCATATCAGCCTTGCAACGAGTTCGGCCCGCCTGCCGGGCCTGGCGCACGAGAAACCGTGCCGGGCAAGCGGGCATTGTAGCAGGCCGTCCGGACCGGCCGGCGACGGGGCCTGCGCGGCCGCCGCCGGTGCCGGCGGGTCAGCCGGCGGCGCGCTCCAGCGCGTCGACGAACATCGCCGCCACATCGAAACCGGTCTGCTCCATGATTTCACGGAAACAGGTCGGGCTCGTGACATTCACTTCGGTCAGCCAGTCGCCGATCGCGTCGAGGCCGACGAGCAGCAAGCCGCGCGCCGCCAGCACGGGCGCCAGCGTCTCCGCGATCTCGCGGTCGCGCGCGGTGAGCGGCTGCGCGACGCCGAGACCGCCTGCAGCCAGATTACCGCGCACTTCATTCCCCTGCGGAATCCGGGCAAGCGAGTACGGAACCGGTACACCGCCGATAACCAGGATACGCTTGTCGCCCGCCTTGATCTCGGGAATGAATTTCTGCGCCATCACCGAGCGCGCGCCATCGTGGCTCAACATCTCGATGATCGAGCCGAGGTTCATCCCGTCGGCCTTCACGCGGAACACGCCCATCCCGCCCATGCCGTCGAGCGGCTTCAGGATCACGTCGCCGTGCTCCGCGTGGAACGCGCGCAGGCGCGCGGCGTCGCGCGTGACGAGCGTCGGCGCGACGAACTGCGGGAATTCGCCGATCGCGAGCTTTTCGGAGTGATCGCGGATCGCCTGCGGCCGGTTGAACACACGCGCGCCGCCGCGCTCGGCCTGCTCGAGCAGCCAGGTCGAGGTCACGTACTCCATGTCGAACGGCGGATCCTTGCGCATCAGCACCGCGCCGAACGACGCGAGCGCGCGCGCCTCGACCGGGCCCGCCTCGTGCCACGGCGCGCGATGCAGGTCGGCGGCGTCGCCGACGAGCGTCACGCGGCGCACGTCCGCCTCGACATGCGCGCCCGTCCACGCGAGATGGCGCGGCTCGCACGCATAGACTGCGTGGCCGCGGCGCGCGGCCTCGGCCATCATCGTGTAGGTCGAATCCTTGTAGATCCGGAACTGATCGAGCGGATCGGCGATAAAGAGGATATCCATGCGGTCCCTGAGCGTGGTGGGGCTGCGCCCCGCGATTTATACCTGGATGGCTTCCGGGTCGGTCTTCTCGAGCTCCACCGACGACGCGAGCAACCCGAGCCGCGCGACCACGCCGTACATGTAGAAGCGGTTCGGCGGCGCGGCGCCCGGCTTCGCGTGCGCGTCCGGCAGCGCGGTGTGCTCGAAGCCGAGCGGCACGTAGTGCATGCCGGGGGCGTTCAGGTTCTGGTCGCGCTCGCGCGCGCCGTGGGTGCGGTAGAACCCGCCCACCACGTAACGGTCGATCATGTAGACGACCGGCTCGGCCACTTCGTCGCCGATCCGCTCGAACGTGTACACGCCTTCCTGCACGATCACGTCGCGCACCGCGAGCCCCGCCTTCGATTCCGACATGCGCGCGCGCTCGGCCTTCGTCATGCGGCCGATCTCCGCGGCGTCGTGCACGGTCATCACGCCGCGCCCCGCGGTGCCCGCGTCGCCCTTCACGACCACGTACGGCTTCTCGCTGATGCCGTACTCGCGGTACTTGCGCGCGATCTTCTTGAGCACCGCGTCGATCGCCTCGGCGAGCGCGCCGCCGCCCTCCTGCGCCTGCCAGTCGATATCCTCGACGTGCGCGAAGTACGGGTTCACCATCCACGGGTCGACGCCGACCATCTTCGCGAACTTCTTCGCGACGTCGTCGTAGCAGGCGAAGTGATTCGACTTGCGGCGCACCGCCCAGCCCGCGTGCAGCGGCGGCAGCAGATACTGCTCGTGCAGGTTTTCGAGCACGGCCGGGATGCCCGCCGACAGATCGTTGTTCAGCAGGATCGAGCACGGCTCGAAATTCTTCAGGCCGAGACGGCGCGGCGTGCGCTCGAGCGGCTCCAGCACGATCTTCTGGCCGTCGGCCAGCGTGATCGGCGTGAGTTCGGCGATGCCCGGATCGAGCGAGCCGAAGCGCACGTTGAGCCCGGCCTGGCGCATGATCGTCGCGAGCCGCGCGACGTTCTCGAGATAGAACGCGTTGCGGGTCGGCAGCTCGGGAATCACGAGCAGATTCTTCGCATCGGGACAGATCTTCTCGATCGCGGCCATCGCGGCCTGCACGGCGAGCGGCAGCACTTCGGGCGGCAGGTTGTTGAAGCTGCCGGGAAACAGGTTCGCATCGACGGGCGCGAGCTTGAAGCCCGCATTGCGCAGGTCGACCGAACAATAGAACGGCGGTGTGTGTTCCTGCCATTCGAGCCTGAACCAGCGTTCAATGGCAGGCGTGGCGTCGAGGATCTTCCGCTCCAATTCGAGCAGCGGACCATTTAACGCCGTAACGAGGTGGGGAACCATGAATCACTCGCGGACGGGAGAAAAAAGATTGTAGAGCAATTGCCTACCGCATTTGGGGATTGTTCCCGCGATCGCAAGGATTTAATGGATGTTTATCGCTATAGACCTGATAGCCGACAGGGTTTAACGGCGCCACACCGCCGCCACACCCAAAAAAGAGCCCGCCGAACGGCGGGCCGAAGTCGCTGCGCTCATGCATTCCGGGCGGCGCGGCGTGAAACGGGCCGCGCGCCCGACGAACCGATCACGACCTGCGCTTACTCGACATGCTCGCCGTGCAGGATCACGTCGAGGCCCTCGCGCTCTTCCTCTTCCGACACGCGCAGGCCCATCACCAGATCGATCCCCTTCAACAGCACGAAACTGACCACGCCGCTGTAGACCAGCGTGATCGCCACGCCCTTGGCCTGCAGCAGCAGGCTGCCGTCGGCGCCGCCGATGTCCTTGACCGCGAACACGCCCGTCAGCAGCGCGCCGAGGATCCCGCCCACGCCGTGCACGCCGAAGGCGTCGAGCGAATCGTCGTAGCCGAGCTTGGTCTTGAGCCAGGTCGCCGACCAGAAGCACACGACGCCCGCCGCGATGCCGATCACGAGCGCACCGGCGACGCCGACGAAGCCGGCGGCCGGCGTGATCGCGACCAGCCCGGCGACCGCGCCCGACACGATGCCGAGCACCGAGGGCCGGCCCTTCGCGATCCATTCGGCGAACATCCAGCCGAGCGCCGCGCAGGCGGTGGCCACCTGGGTCGTCAGCATCGCGAACCCGGCGCGGCCGTCGGCCGCGACCGCCGAACCCGCGTTGAAGCCGAACCAGCCGACCCACAGCATCGAGCCGCCGATCAGCGTCAGCACCAGATTGTGCGGCGCCATCGCCTCGCGGCCATAGCCGACCCGCTTGCCGAGCACGAGGCAGGACACGAGGCCCGCGATGCCGGCATTGATGTGCACGACGGTGCCGCCCGCGAAGTCGAGCACGCCGTCCGACGACAGCCAGCCGGTCGGCTCCCACACCATGTGCGCGATCGGCACATAGACGATCAGCGACCAGAGCGTCATGAACACCAGCATCGCCGAGAACTTCATGCGGTCCGCGAACGCGCCGCAGATCAACGCCGGCGTGATGATCGCGAAGGTCATCTGGTAGACGAAATAAACCGTCTCGGGGATCGTCGGCGCGAGGTGGCTGACGGTCAGCGTGGTGGCCTTGTCGCCGTGGATGTAGTTCATGCCCGACAGGAACACCCGCGAGAAGCCGCCGATGAAGCCGTTGCCCGGCGTGAACGCGAGGCTGTAGCCGACCACCGTCCACAGCACCGTGATCAGCGCCGTGATCGCGAAGCTCTGCATCACGGTCGCGAGCACGTTCTTCTTGCGGACCATGCCGCCGTAGAACAGCGCGAGGCCCGGGATCGTCATGAACAGCACGAGGGCCGTCGAGGTCAGCATCCACGCGGTGTCGCCGGAATTGATCTTCGACGAATCGACCGAGAACGGCGCGGTCGGCGCGGCGGGCGCCGCCGCCGAAGCCGGCGCGGCGGCCGCGGCGCTGGCCTCGGC
>NZ_JBXAPG010000068.1:0-28565 GCF_058803765.1 Burkholderia sp. GW821-FHT14F03 | reverse complement strand
CTTCAGCACTGCCACAATCTGTTCGATCGAAAAGCGTTTCCGTTTCATGACAAACGACCTCCTGGTTCAGGGTCAAGCCAGGGTGTTCAGTTCGAACAGGGTTAGCCAGCAACAGACGTTGGCCCGTTCCTTCACCTGGACGTTCGAACGTCGGCTCCGCTCAGATTAGGGACCTTTGTCCTTGGATCATGTCGCTCGCGTTTCTGACGTCTCCATGCAGCCAACGCTCGTTGCCTGCAGTGTGCCAGCGCTAATTGGGAAGATGGGGGGCGCAGCGTTGTCGGAATGCTGGGCCGCGACCACGCATGAACAACAGCAACCATGTCGACCTGTACAGCATGCCCCCGACGACAAGAGTAGGGCGACAGTGGCCAGCGCGGACGAACCCGAGCCCCGAGCACGCCAGAACGTGATCCTTGAGCTCCGCCATTTCGCGGCAAAGCCCGGGGGCGGACATGTCTGTGCATTGCGCCGGGGGAATGTCGAAATTCCGTCCGACTTCACCGAGGCCGCTCTTCGAAATTACAGCGGTCCGAAAAAATGAGACAGGTCATGCCTACATTTTTCCAACAACCATATTCGACACATTTTGTTTAGCAAAACAAACGAAAAATTAGGGAGACATCTAGTAGTTGATAAACGCACCGATCAGTAATATTCCGTAACATGATGAAAGGAACAGCGATTTCCGAAGAGGAGACCAAAGATGAGAAACAACACACGCTGGATAGTGACCGCAATTGCAGTCGCAATGCTGAACGCCGGTTGCGGGGGGGATACGGTTGACAGTACGCCTGCCGGTAATTCTCCAACGCGCCCCGGCACACCATCGAATCCGGGCACACAGCCTACTCCAGGCTTGCCGTCCAATCCGGGCACGCCGCCTACTCCAGGCTCGCCGTCCAATCCGACGCACCCCGTCAAGGATTTACAGTTGACGCGCTACGTCGACCCGATGATCGGCACGGATCAGGTGCCGCCTATCGATCCTGAAATTGCCAAATCCGAAACCCATCCTGAAGATTTGCTCGGCGGTTTTACAACGCCTGCTGCTTCGTTGCCGTCCGGCATGGTTCAGTGGGGACCGGATACCCCACCTGTTCCCGATGTGTGGAGTCCACCCGGTTATCACTACAGTCAGACAGAAATCACCGGTTTCAGCGTCACGCACCTGAGCGGTGTCGGTTGTAGCGCCGGAGGCGCATTGCCAATATTTCCGACCGTCGCCGGCCAAGACGGTCCGGCGTCGTTCAAGCATTCGAACGAGACCGCGAAACCCGGCTACTACAGTGTGACCTTCGACAACGGTATCCGTACCGAACTGACGGCAACGTTGCGTTCCGGCGCCGCACGTTTTGCATGGCCGGACGGCAAGAGCGGTCAACTCAACATTTCGGCTGAAAGCACCGCAAACGCGGGTGATGGGGTAATTTCACTCGATCCGAATGATCCGAAAGCGTTGCAAGGTACGCTGACAGGTGGCGGTTTTTGCAATAACGGTCAGACTTACACCATCAATTTTTATATTGAATTTGATAAGGAATTCAAATCAAATATAAGCGGCGACAACGCGCAATTGACTTTTTCATCGTCGAAACCAGTGAACATGAAAGTCGGGATTTCGTACGTCAGCGTCAAAAATGCGAAGGATAACTTGCAACAGGAAAGTGGATCCCAAACGTTCGACCAACTTGTGTCGCAGGCCGATGCAATATGGAACCAGGAACTGAATGCAATTCAAGTAACGGGCGGTAGTGACGAGAACCTGAAGAAGTTCTATTCATCGTTATATCATGCGCTGCTTGCTCCTAGCGTTTTCAACGATGCAGACGGCGAATATCTGGCGATGGACGGCACAACGGCCAAGGTGCAAGCGGGTCACAACCACTACACGACGTTCTCCACCTGGGACATTTACCGTTCGCTGATGCCGATGATCGCGTGGCTCAAGCCGGCTGCCGCAAGTGACATGATGCAGTCGCTTGTCGATGACGCCAACGTGTGCGGCGGCAGTTTCCCGAAATGGGTCGAAGCCAACACGACTAGCGACGTGATGCCAGGTGACGGAGCCTCCATTCTTGTAGCGCAGAGTTATATGTACGGTGCGACCGGCTTCGATACGAAAAGAGCATTGTCGATCATGCTCGATACGGCAAATGGTGTCGCCACTTCGTGCAACGGAATCACCGCCCTCCCGGGACTTTCCGATTACATCAAGTATGGCTATTTGCCCCCGGAAACGATCAGCAACGGCCCCGCATCGACGACACTGGAGTATGCCGTTACGGACTATGCTGTTTTTCGTTTCGCGCAGGCGCTTGGCGACGACAATAACGCCGCAAAAATGCTGATGCGTTCGACGAACTGGAAAAATCTGATCAAACCGTCTACCCGCGCTCACAACGGTACAACGTTGCCGACGCTGTCCGATCGCACTGGCGATGGAAAATGGACGGCGAACTCGTACAAGGAAGTTGAAGGCAACGTTGAACAATACACGTGGATGGTACCGTTCGACATTCCCGGTTTGATCAACATCCTGGGTGGTGATAGCGCAGTCGTTCCCCGGCTCGATATGTTCAACCTCTTCCTGAACGCCGGCGAAGGCAGCCAGCACATGTGGATCGGCAACGAACCGTCGTTCGCGACGCCGTGGATATACAACTGGACGAGTCGCCCTGACAGGACACAGAAAATCGTGCGCCAAATCGTCAATCAACAATACACGACGGCCGCATCCGGTCTGCCGGGCAATGACGACGAAGGTGCAATGTCTGGATGGTTTGTGTGGGCGGCGCTTGGACTTTATCCGGAAGTCCCGGCTGTACCGGGTTTTACGCTGACAGGCCCTTTATTCCAACATGCGCTGATCAAACTCGGCAACGGTAATACGTTGACGATTGACGCTGACAACCCCGACTTCACCTACGTCAAAAGCGCCACACTGAATGGCGCTGCGTTGAACAACACGTGGCTTGACCTCGAGCAGGTCAGGAATGGTGGCGCACTTGCTTTCGGCCTCAGCGATGCGCCTACGACATGGGGACGTCCGCCTGTGGCACGGTGATTTTTCAGCGGGAAAAACTGCGTCGCATGTATTTGTCGCAATTGTATATCCATCAAATAAATGCGTTTTTTTAATTTTAGTACTTGACCGGCCTCTATTGTCCCCTTACTCGATCCGGGGCAATTTCGTGGCGGGTGTCTGCTTGTTGGGCACCCGCTCTTTTTTATACTGCCGAAGATGCGATGCTGGCACGAGAAATGTGCGCAGGATCAGACGGATATTTTTCGACGAGAATTTATCACATCCCGTTGAAGCAATGTGCCGCCCTCAACGAGTCGAGGGTCGGGAGCGGAAGTCCGCGAAAGTGATAGGCCTAGGTTTTGGCGTAGCTTTCTGATCAAAGCCACGTCAGATAAGGCGAAGTTACCGATGCATCATCGTCGACTGCAAGTTGCCTTGCAACTGGGCGACAGGAGAAGTGCGGAAACCCGCTGCGAGCGGGCTTTTCTTTTTTCATCGCCCTCCGCCGCCTCCGCATGAGCCCCGCCGCGGGACGGCGAGCCGGTTCGCGAAGTGCGCTATGCTGCGGATTCACGCCGGCCCGCCTCAGTCAACAGGAGTACGCAATGTTCCCCGCAGAAATTCTCGCCGCCTATCTCGCGGCGTGCATGGTCATCGTCATCTCGCCGGGACCGGACAACATCCTCGCATTGAGCCGCGGCCTGAGCCAGGGCGCGGCCGCCGCGGCCACCTCGTCGCTGGGCGCGGCCGTCGGCATCATGGTGCATACCGTGGCCGCCACGTTCGGCCTGACCCTGCTGCTGCAGACGAGCCCCTGGGCGTTCTGGGCCGTCAAGCTGATCGGCGCGGGCTACCTGATCTACCTCGGCATCAAGGCGTTGCGCTCGCGCGATCTGATCTCGATCCGCGCCACGGATCGCCTGCCGTTGCCCACGGTCCTGCGCACGGGGATCCTGTCGAACGTGCTCAATCCGAAGCCGGGCCTGTTCGTGATCGCCTTCCTGCCGCAGTTCGTCAGCGCCGGGCGAGGCTCGGTGCAGGTTCAGATGCTCGTGTACGGCGCGATCTTCGCAGTCAGCACGTTCGTCGTATTCACGCTGCTCGGCGCGTTCGCCTCGCGGCTGTCGAAGTGGTTGCTCGCGCATCCGAAGGTCACCGCCCACCTCAATACCGCCGCGGGGATGACGCTGATCGGCGCGGGCCTGCTGGTCCTCTCGCTGCGGACCCGCGCGGCGCGTTGACGCGTCGACGCGTTCAACCATGAAAAAGCCCCGCTTCGGCGGGGCTTGGTTTTTCAACGCGGACGCATGGCCGGCTCAGCGCCCGCGCTCCGCGCATTCCACGAACACGCGGCACAGCGCTTCCATGCCGCGCGCATCGTCGTCGTCGAAGCGCGCGAGCAGCGGGCTGTCGACATCCCATACGCCGAGCAGCGTGCCGTCGGCCGCCACGAGCGGCACCACGATCTCCGACTGCGACGCCGAATCGCAAGCGATGTGGCCGGGGAACGCGTGCACGTCGCGCACGACCTGCGTCTCGCGCGACTGCGCGGCGGCGCCGCATACGCCCTTGCCGAGCGGAATCCGCACGCACGCCGGCTTGCCCTGGAACGGGCCGACCACCAGCTCCCTGCCGTCGTGGAAATAGAACCCCGCCCAGTTGAGGCCCTCGAGCGCGTGATACACGAGCGACGAGAAATTGGCGGCGTTGGCGACGAGATCGGTCTCCGTCTCGAGCAGCGAACGCGCCTGCGCGACGAGTTCGGCGTAGAGCGCGGGCTTGGACGAGGGCAGGTTGTCAGGCAGTGCGAACATGAGGGATGACTAGAGTGGGAGGGGCGCCGCATCGCGCGCATGGAGCGCAGTCTAAGCGAATTCCGCGATGCGCGCGGTGGCCCGCGTCAATCGGGATCGAGCGCCGCGAATCGCTGCGCGAGGAAATCGAGCAGCGCGCGCACCGACGGCAGCAGGCCGCGCCGCGAAGCGTACACCGCATGCACGATCTCGCGGCGCGGCGCCCAGCCGGGCAGGATCCGCTGCAGCGCGCCGTGCGCGAGCGCGTCGCGCACCAGCAAGGTCGGCAGCTGTACGATGCCGACGCCCGCCACGGCGGCCGCGCGCAACGCGGGCATGCCGCGCGTCACGAGCCGGGGATGGTGCAGGATCGTCGCGCGCGCGCCGTCCGGGCCGAGCAGGGTCCAGGCGTGATCGTCCTGCGGCGTGCCGAGCGCGAGGCTCGGCAGGTTCGCGAGATCGGCCGGCACGCGCGGCATGCCGGCCCGCGCCAGCAGGTCAGGGCTCGCGACCAGACACTGGCCGCGCTCGGCCAGCGCGCGCAGCACCAGATCGCTGTCCTCAAGCGGCGGCGGACGCACCCGGATCGCGACGTCGATCCCTTCGCCCACCACGTCCACGCGGCGATTGGTCTCTTCCAGATGGATCTCGACGTGCGGGCAGTGCGCCATGAACGCCGCGAGCATGTCGCCCACCAGCGTGTCGAGCAGCGCCACCGGGCAGGTCACCCGCACGATGCCGCGCGGCTCCGCGTGCAGCAGCGCGATCGCCTCGTCGGCCGCGTCCGCCTCGACCAGCATCGCGCGACAATGCGCGTAATAGGTCTGGCCGACATCCGTCACCGCGAAGCGGCGCGTCGAGCGCTGGATCAACCGCATCCCGATCCGTTCCTCGAGCAACGCGATCCGGCGGCTCAGCTTCGATTTCGGCAGGTTGAGCGCCCGGCCCGCCGGCGCGAAGCCGCCGTGGTCGACCACCTGCACGAAGTAGTAGAGGTCGTTGAGGTCTCGTGTCATTCATCGTTCACCAGATGGAACGCTGCGTGTGATTATTGCAGCCTACCGCTTCCATCGTTCTGATTATATTGTTCTATTCATGGCGCGGGGCTTCCGCTCCGCCGGTGAACCCCACAGGAGAACCACATGAAGAAGATCGTCGGCGTGTACAGCGCACCGCGTTCGCATTGGGTCGGAGATGGTTTCCCGGTGCGCTCGATGTTCAGTTACGACAGCCATGGCGCGCACTTGAGCCCGTTCCTGCTGCTCGACTACGCGGGGCCGGCGCAGTTTCCGCCGGGCACCCATCGCCGCGGGGTCGGCCAGCATCCGCACCGCGGCTTCGAGACGGTGACCATCGTTTACGAGGGCGAGGTCGACCATCGCGACTCGACGGGCGCGGGCGGCCATATCGGGCCGGGCGACGTGCAGTGGATGACGGCGGCAGGCGGGATCCTGCACGAGGAGTTCCATTCGGAGCAGTTCACGCGGCAGGGCGGCACGCTCGAAATGGTGCAGCTGTGGGTGAACCTGCCGGCGAAGGACAAGCTCGCCGCGCCCGGTTATCAGACCCTGCTCGACACGCGGATTCCGTCGGTCGCGCTGCCGGACGAGGCAGGGCGGGTGCGCGTGATCGCGGGCGAGTTCGACGGGCATCGCGGCCCGGCGCGCACCCATACGCCGATGGACGTCTGGGACGTGCGCCTGAACCAGGGCGGCCGCGCGCGTTTCGAGATCGCTGAAGGTCGCACGCTCGCGCTCGTCGTGCTGCGCGGCACGGTGCTTGTCAACGGCGCGGAAATCGCGCGCGAGGCGCAGCTCGTGCAGTTGGCGCGCGAAGGCGACGGGGTCGAGATCGAGGCCAACAACGACGCGACGCTGCTGCTGCTGAGCGGCGAGCCGATCGACGAGCCGATCGTCGGTTATGGCCCGTTCGTGATGAACAGCGAGGCGGAAATCCGTCAGGCCGTCGACGATTTCAACAGCGGCCGGTTCGGGCGCATGCCTGCGTGAAAGACGCCGGCCCCGCATGTCGCGGGGCCGGCGGCCGCGTTTCGGCCGCGTTTCGGCCGCGTTTCGGCCGCGTTTCGGCCGCGTTTCGGCCGCGTTTCGGCCGCGTTTCGGCCATTCGGCCATTCGGCCATTCGGCGCGCGGCGCGCGGCGCGCGGCGCGTACGGGGTCGCCCGGCTGGCGCGCGCGGGACATCGCGGCATAATGTCCGGCTAGGCGCCGCGATCCGTGCGGCGCGTGCCCAGGATTTTCTTCGTCATGAATGCCTCTGCCGTTTCGTCATCCCATGTGTCCGCCCTCTCGTTCGAATGGCGTTGGAGGCCGTTCGCGGCGCTGTCGCCCGTCGAGGTCTACCAGATCCTGTCGGCCCGCAGCGACGTGTTCGTGGTCGAGCAGAACTGCGTGTACCGCGACATCGATCATGCGGACTTCGACGCCTGGCATCTTGGCGCGCACGATGAAGCAGGGCAGCTGGCGGGCTACTTGAGGGTCTTGCTGCCGGACGCGACGGAGCCCGACATCCGGATCGGCCGGGTGCTGACGACGCAGGCGTTTCGCGGCATGGGCCTCGGCAACCGGCTGCTCGCCGAGGCGCTCGAACGGATTCGCGCGCAGTGGCCCGGCACGCCGATCAGCCTGCATGCGCAGGCGCATCTGCAGAAGTACTACGGCGCGTTCGGATTCGCGCCCAGTTCCGAGGTGCACGACGAGGACGGCATCCCGCACGTGTGGATGCGGTCGGCCTGACGCGGTCGGCTAGACGCGGTCGGCCAGACGCGGTCGGCCAGACGCGGGGCGCGGCGGCGCGCCCCGCGCGCGCCGTCAATGCGGCGCGGCCGGCACGGCGCCGCGCTGCGGGCGCGCGTCGCGCTCGTTGCGCAGGCGGCCGCGCGCCGACAGGCGCATCCAGTGGCGCAGCGCGATCAGCGCGCCGATCACGCTCATCATCGAGCCGGGGATCCACAGCAGCAGGCCGCCGATCTGCTGGTCGCGCAGCGGGCTCAGCCAGGTGAACGCGCGGCCGCAGATCGAATACACGGGATACAGCTCGTGCGGCGTGAAGAAGATCAGCGCGCCGAGCACGATCTGCGGCGGGATCGCCGCGACGATGACCAGGATCCGCCGTCCCGGCGCAAGCCGCGCCGGCGGGGCGGGCCGTGGATCGAGGACGAGCCACCAGAACAGCAGCCCGTCGATCACCATGCTCCAGTTCATCACGCGATAGAGCCGCCAGTCGAGCATCGCGATGAAGTGGATCGGCGAGAGCAGCCAGAAATAGATCAGCCCGACGAACAGCACCACCGCGACGACCGGATTGAACACGACGTCAAGCGCGATCCGCACCGGCTTGAATGCGAGCGTGGGGCCGACGAAGCGGCGTCGCCACGCGGCCGGGATCCCCGCGCGCAGCGCGGCGCCCGGATACGACAGCGCGATGAAGAATGGCCCCAGGTGGTGCAGCACGAGGTGCTGCGCGCGGTGCATGAAGAACTCGTGTTCGAAGAAGTAGTCGAGCCGCGTGTGCAGTGCGACGTACAGCGCCGTGAGCCCGAGCCAGAACGAGAAGCGCCGCAGCGGCGAGACTTTCGCCTTGCGCGCGCCGCGGATGAACAGCACGGCCGCGACGAGGACCGCGATCACCACGGTCGGCGACGGCTCCCACGGTTCGAGCCAGTACAGGAGTTCCATCACGCGAGACTTACTTGGTGGTCTGCGCGGGCGACTTCACGGCGAACGGCGTCTCGAGCTTCTCGCCGTCGGAGAACGTGAGGCGCAGGTGCACGGTGTCGCCCGGCTTGATCGCGTGCTTCGGTTCTTCGAGCATGAAGTGGTAGCCGCCCGGCGCGATGTCGACCTTGCCGCGCGCGGGGATCGTCAGCTTGTCGACCATCACCATCTGTTGGGTCGAGCCGTTCGAGACGGTCTGGTGCAGCATCGTCATCCCGTATTCGGGGCTGTCGACGTCGACGAGATCGATCGGCTTGTCGCTGGTGTTGACGAGGGTCACGTAGCCGGCGGCGGGCAGCTTGTTCGGCAGCCAGCGCACCCAGGCGTTCTGCGCGCTGATCGCGTCGGTGCCGCCCGCGTAGGCGTGCAGGCTCAACGACAGGGTGGCGAGCGCGGCGAGGGTCTTCAGTTTGGTCGACATGGCGGGGACCTTTTCGGTGAATGCCGTTTCAGGAACGGTTGACGATGATCCGGCGCAGATCGGTGGCGATCGCGGCGGGGGAATCCTGGTCGGTCGCGAGCAGGCGCGCGCGGCCCTGCGCGTCGAATACGTAGACGGCGGAACTGTGCGTGACCTCGTAGCCGCCGCTCGGATCGCGCTTTTCCATCTGGTAGGCGACGCGATAGCGCTTCGCGAGCGATTCGATCTGGCGCTCGGTGCCGGTCAGGCCGTACGCATGCGCGGCGTCGAACGCGGCCACGTAGTCGCGCATCGCCGCGGGGGTATCGCGCGCGGGATCGACCGAGACGAACAGGATCCGCACGTCGCGCGCATCGGGGCCCAGCAGCGCGAGCACCTGCATCAGGCGCGCCATGGTTTCGGGGCAGACGTCCGGGCAGTGCGTGTAGCCGAAGTAGACGAGCGCGACCTGGCCGCGGAACGCGGCGGCGTCGATCGGCTGACCGTTCTCGCCCGTCAGCGTGAAGGTGAGGTCGGGCAGGTGGCCCGTCACGTTCGCGAGCGTCCACGGCGCTTCGCGGGACGAGCAGGCGGCCAGCGTCGCGGCGGCCAGGAGGCCGGCGAGGGCGAGGCGAACGGTGCGGACGACGCGGGTGCGGGCGGACAGGCGCCGCGCGGTTGGCTGAAACGGCATTCCAGGGCTCGGTCGAAGAATGGCGGGGACGGCGGCGATGCGCCGCTTTCCGGCGGTTGCGACTGTAACGCACTTTGATCGGGATCGTCCTTTCGAAACGCGTGCAAAGCGTCCGGCCGGGGCAAAATGTCGCATCGGCGCGGTCTTGCGGTCCAGGCGCGGCCGTGCGTTTTGCGCATGGTGGCCGCGAGGCGCGGTAAGATGCGCACATTTCCCGGCGGACCGCCCCGCCAGCGGTCATTCTTCCAGCGAATCGATGCAATCCGTCCCGGCTTCCTTCTCCCTGAGCGACACCGCTTTCTTCTTCGATTTCGACGGCACGCTCGTCGAATTGGCGCCCACGCCCGACAGCATTCACGTCCCGCCCACGCTGCCCGCGCTGCTCGACAGCCTGCGGCAGCGCGCGCACGGCGCGCTCGCGATCGTCTCGGGGCGCGCGATCGACAGCATCGACGCGTTCGTGCGGCTGCCCGACCTGCCGGTCGCGGGCCTGCACGGCGCGGAACGGCGCGATGCGAACGGCGACGTGCAGCGGATCGGTTTCAACGACGCCCGCCTGTTGCGCATCGAGCGCGAACTGGCCGCGTTCGTCGAGCGCCATGCGGGCATGCTGCTGGAGATCAAGGGCGCGGCGGTCGCGCTGCATTTCCGCAATGCGCCCGAGCACGAAGTGGCGGCGCAGCGCGCGGCCGAGCGGCTGGTCGCCGAGTATGCGGACGCGTATGTGCTGCAACCGGGCAAGATGGTGTGCGAGATCAAGCCGAAGGGCGTCGACAAGGGCCGCGCGGTGACGGCGTTCCTCGCCGAGCCGCCGTTCGCGGGCCGCACGCCGGTGTTCGCCGGCGACGACCTGACCGACGAGAAGGGCTTCGCCGCCGTCAATGCGGCGGGCGGGCTGTCGATCAAGGTGGGCGCGGGCGAGACCACGGCGCGCTGCCGCGTCGAGTCGGTCGACGCGTTTCATGCGTTGCTCGCGCAGTGGCTGTCGACCGGCAGCGTGCGCGCATGAGCCGCCTCATCATCGTATCGAACCGCGTCGCGCCGATTTCCGAAGGCGAGCCGGCGGCGGGCGGGCTCGCGATCGGGGTGTACGACGCGCTCAAGGAAACGGGCGGCATGTGGTTCGGCTGGAGCGGCGACGTGGTCGCCTCGGGCGCGCCCCAGATCCATGTCGAGGAGCGCGGCCCGGTCACGTTCGCGACGATCGGGCTCGCGCGGCGCGATTACGAGCAGTACTACCGCGGCTTCTCGAACGCGACGCTGTGGCCCACGTTTCACTACCGCACCGACCTGATCCAGTACGACCGCCACGAATTCGAGGGCTACTGCCGGGTCAACATGTGGCTCGCGCAGCAACTCGTGCCGCTGCTGCACGAGGACGATGTGATCTGGGTGCACGACTACCACCTGATCCCGTTCGCGCAGGCGCTGCGCGCGGCGGGCGTGAAGAACCGCATCGGCTTCTTCCTGCACATCCCGTTCCCGGCCGCGCAGGTGCTCGTCAACGTGCCGCCGCACCGGGCGCTCGTCGAGGCGCTGTGCGCGTTCGACCTGCTCGGCTTCCAGACCACCTCCGATCTGCGCGCCTTCTGCGACTACATCGAGCACGAGGCGGGCGGCACGGTCGAGCCGGGCGGGCGGGCCGTCACGGTGCGCGCGTTCGGCCGCACGCTCGGCGCGGGCGCCTATCCGATCGGCGTCTACCCGGACGAGATCGCCGCGCTCGCGCAGGCGGGCCAGAGCGGCAAGGCGGTGCGCACGCTCGCGACCTCGCTGCGCGGCCGGCAGCTCGTGATGAGCGTCGACCGGCTCGATTATTCGAAGGGGCTCGTCGAGCGCTTCCGCGCCTTCGAGAAGCTGCTCGAACACGAGGCCGCGTACCGCAACCATGTGTCGTTCCTGCAGATCGCGCCGTCGACGCGCGCGGACCTGCGCGCCTACCAGGACATCCGGCTGCAGCTCGAGGCCGAATCGGGGCGCATCAACGGGCGCTTCGCGGAACTCGACTGGGCGCCGATCCTGTACATCCACCGGCAGTACGAGCGCCAGCTGCTGGCCGCGCTGTACCGGCTCGCGCGCGTCGGCTACGTGACGCCGCTGCGCGACGGGATGAACCTGGTCGCGAAGGAATACGTGTCGGCGCAGGATCCCGAGGATCCGGGCGTGCTGGTGCTGTCGCGCTTCGCGGGCGCGGCGCACGAGCTGACGGGCGCGCTGATCGTCAATCCGATCGACATCGGCGGGATGGCGGACGCGCTGTCGCAGGCGCTGTCGATGCCGCTCGCCGAGCGGCGCGCGCGCTATGCGGACATGATCGCGCAGCTGCGCGAGAACAATGTATCGGTGTGGCGCGACCATTTCCTGACCGACCTGAAGTCGCGCCCGCGCGCCTGAACGGAGCCGGCCGGTTCACCCAGGAAAAAAGCCGCGCGGCGTGACGCCGCGCGGCTTTTTTCGCTGTGAGGCGGCGCGCGCCGCGCTCAGGCGACGCGTTCGCCGTCCGCGCCGCCGCCGGGCGCGGGCAGGTGGTGCTGCTTCGCGAGCAGGTCGCGGTACAGGCCGGGACGATTGCGCAGGACCTCGGGGCTGCCGTCGTCGATCACCTTGCCGGTGCTCATCACGATGATCCGGTCGAAGTTGCGCAGCGTCGACAGCCGGTGCGCGATCGCGATCACGGTGCGGCCGACCATCAGGCGGTCGAGCGCGGCCTGGATCGCTTCCTCGGAGGCGCTGTCGAGCGCCGAGGTCGCCTCGTCGAGCAGCAGGATCGGCGCATCCTTGAGGATCGCGCGCGCGATCGCGATGCGCTGCCGCTGGCCGCCCGACAGCTTCACGCCGCGGTCGCCGACGATCGTGTCGTAGCCTTCCGGCATCGCCTCGATGAAGTCGGCGCAGCGCGCCTCGCGCGCGGCGGCGAGCACCGCCTCGCGGCTTGCGTCGGGACGGCCGTACGCGATGTTCTCGTAGATCGAGCGATGGAACAGCGAGATGTCCTGCGGCACCAGCGCGATCGACTGGCGCAGGCTGTCCTGCGTGAGCGTGGCGAGATCCTGGCCGTCGATCCTGATCGCGCCGTGCTGCACGTCGTAGAAGCGCTGCAGCAGCGCGAGCACGGTCGACTTGCCGGCGCCCGACTTGCCGATCAGGCCGACGCGCTGGCCGGGCTCGATGTGCAGGTCGAAGTGGTCGAGGATCGGCCGGCGCTTCGGGTACGCGAACGTGACCCGCTCGAAATCGACGCGGCCGCCGCGCGGCGCGAGCAGGACGGCGTCGGAGCGATCCGGCATGCCGTGCGGTTCGAGCAGGGTCCGGACGGCCTCCGAGAGGCGCGCGACGTGCTGCGTGACGTCGACGAGCGCGACGGCGAGATCGCGCGTACCGTGCAGGATCGTGAAGCCGAGCGAGCTGACGAGCACGATGTCGCCCGAGGTCGCCTGGCCGCGGTCCCACAGCCACAGCGCCCAGCCGAGCAGGCCGGCCGACAGCATCGCGGTGATCACCGCGTGCAGCAGCCGCAGCTTCTCGAGATACAGCAGGCTTTGCTGGCGCGCGTCCATTTCCGCCTTGACGGTCGCGCCGAAGCGTTTCTGCTCGCGCAGCGTCATGCCGAACGCGCGCACGAGGCCCATGTTGCCGATCACGTCGACCAGCTCGCCGTCGACGGCCGCGGCCTTCGATGCGAAATTGTGATGGCGCACCGAGCCGCGGCCCGCGAGCTTGAACAGCACGATCGCGAGCACGGCCGAACAGCCGAGCAGGCCGAGCGCCATCAGCGGATTGACGACGATGATCATCAGGATCGCGCCGATCACCGCGATGCACGGCGGCAGCACGTTCCACGCCATCGTGTTCTCGGCGGTGTAGATGGCGTTCGAGGTCGCGGTGATCCGGCTCGCGAGCGTGCCCGGCTGCTTCTCCGCGTAGTAGGTCGGGGAGTGGCCGCTCAGGTACTGGAACAAGTCGCGCCGCAGGTCGCCCGTCACCGCGACGAAGGTGTGCGCGGCAACCCAGCCGCCGACGCGCCACAGCAGGTTGTCGGCGGCGATCAGGCCGACCAGGAGCGCGAACGCGCCCCACAGCGGCCCCGGATGGTGGCGGCCGGCCGCGAGCACGTCGATCAGGTGCTTGATCGCGTATTGCGAGCCGAGCGCGCAGCCGACGGCCGCCAGCACGCTCCCGAGCACGATCATGTGCGCGACGGGATGCATCCTGATGTAGCGGAACAGGAAAGCGAGCGGACGGCTCGCGTAGCTCGAGAGCTTCGCGTTGTATGCGTTGCGCTGGGCAGGGGTGAGAGCTTCCAAAATTGTGCGTGTGGTGAACCAGTGGTTGGACGCCGCGCGCCCGCGGCCGACAGGCCGCGACACGGACGAAAGCCGGCATTGTAAACAAGCCCGTGCGCGATGCCGCGTCGATGTTTGTGTCGCGGCGGCATCCGGCTCATTTTGAGATAAAATTCCACATCTTGCGATGGGCAGCCAGATTGCGGTGCAGCAACTCGGGCGCGGTCGCGGTGAAGGCGGGGCGCCAAGCCTGCCGCGAGTGGGTCCTACTCTAAATCTGTCTTTAAAATTAAAGGGTTGCAAAGTGTTGCACCTTTGTAACAAGGTAAAGACTTTGAAATCTTGTGCGCCGCAGCGGAAAAATTTGCTGATAATGAGCGCCGGGTTGGCCCTCCGGATTTTTTACGGGATCCTGTCAACGGGGCGTGCGGTCGCGCGTTCTAAGCGGGGTGCCTCGCTGATCCAAGGCCAGCGCGCATTCCAGGCCGCGAACCGGTCCTTTCGTCTGACGTTCGCACGACGCAACCGGTCGGGCAGGGCGCTCAACCCACAGCTGCATTTTTTGCCGATTTTTTAGGAGTTACGCACATGCGAATCGCTCAAATCGCTCCATTGCACGAAGCGGTTCCCCCGAAGTTGTACGGTGGCACCGAACGCGTGGTGTCCTACCTGACCGAAGCGCTGGTCGAGGCGGGCCATGACGTCACGTTGTTCGCGAGCGGCGATTCGCAAACGTCGGCGAAGCTCGAGGCCGTGTGGCCGCAGGCGCTGCGCCTCGACCCGACGATCCGCGACGTGATGGCGCCGCACATGCTGCTGCTCGAGCAGGTGCGTCGTCGCGCGGACGAGTTCGACGTGCTGCACTTCCACATCGACTACTACCCGTTCCCGCTGTTCTCGCGCCAGCCGGTGCCGCACCTGACGACGCTGCACGGCCGCCTCGACCTGCCGGAACTGCAGCCGATCTTCAACACCTTCAGCGACGTGCCGGTCGTGTCGATCTCCGACAACCAGCGCATGCCGCTGCAACAGGCGAACTGGCTGTCGACCGTCTATCACGGCCTGCCGGAAAACCTGCTGAAGCCGCTGCCGGACGTGAAACCGAGCTACCTCGCGTTCCTCGGCCGGATTTCGCCGGAGAAGCGCGTCGACACGGCGATCCGCATCGCCGCGCAGGCCGGCATGCCGATCAAGATCGCGGCCAAGCTCGACAAGGCCGATCGCGCCTACTACGAAGAGCAGATCAAGCCGCTGTTCGCGCTGCCGCACGTCGAATACATCGGCGAGATCAGCGAATCCGAGAAGGCCGAGTTCCTCGGCAACGCGCACGCGCTGCTGTTCCCGATCGACTGGCCGGAGCCGTTCGGCCTGGTGATGATCGAGGCGATGGCATGCGGCACGCCGGTGATCGCGTTCAAGCGCGGCTCGGTGCCTGAAGTGATCGACAACGGCGTCTCGGGCTTCGTCGTCGAGGACGAGCTGTCGGCCGTGGCGGCCGTCAAGCGTCTGCATACGCTGCCGCGCGAGCAAGTGCGCGCAGCCTTCGAAGCGCGCTTCTCGTCGAAGGTGATGGCGCAGAACTACGTCAAGGGCTACGAAGAACTGCTGCGCCGGAAGCGCCGCACGGTCCTGCGCGAAGTCAACGCCGGCTAAGCCGCCGCGCCTCGCGCGCCACGACGCCCCGCACGGGTTGCCCGTGCGGGGCGTCGTGCATTTCACGGCCGGGATCTGTTGTATCCGCGCCGCGCGGGGCCGGGCGCAGCGCCGCAAACCCGTGATTTATAACGTAGATTCATCTGCGATACCGGTAATGTCCCTATAATGGCCGTGCCTTGAAATCCGGCCCCGGCCGACCGTCGACAGGAGAGCAGTTTTGACGAGAACGAAAACCACGCGCGCGAACCCGGCCCCCGGCGCCGGCGTGATCTTCGCGCTGCGCGCCGTCGGTCTCGTGCTGCTCGCGCGCTGGTTGTTCTCGATGTCCCTGATGGGCTATCGCGCATCGCTGTCGGCGATGGCGTCGTCGCCGTGGGCCTGCATCAACGTGGTCCTGATCTTCCTGCTGCTCGTGCTGCCCGGCGCGCAGGCGCGCGCCGAGCGGCCGTTGCATCCGCTGCCGCAATGGCTGCGCCAGGCGCTGCGGTTCTTCGCGCTGCTTGGTTTCGTGTTCGCGGTCTGGTCGGTCGGCGCCTTTGCCTGGGCGGTCGGCTGGCGGCGCGCGCTGCACGCGGTGACGGCCACCAACGGCTGGCTGGTCGCCGCGCCGGCGCTGTACGCGGCGGTGATCTGGGTGTGCCGGCCGCGGCCGCTGTGGCGGACCAACATCGCCGCGCGCCGCTTCGCGATCGGCCGCTACGCGGTGTCCCTCGATGTGCTGACCCGCACCGTGATCGTCTGGATGGAAAGCCGCAAGGTGGGCCAGTATGATGCGCGCGAGTTGTCGGTGCGCTGGCCGGCCGGCGCTGCGCCGCAGGCGGACGGGGCCGGCGCCGATGCGTCGGGCGCCGATGCGTCGGGCGCCGATGCGTCGGCGGCCGCCGTCGCGCCTGCGCCGCGGCCCAGGCCGTGGGCGCGGCCGAAGCTCGAATTGCTGTGGGATTCGCCCGCGGCGGTCGGGCACAACCGCCAGATCGTGATGCGCGCGCCGCTGGTGACCGAGGGCGACCGGGTTGCCGCACGGGCGCTCGACACATCCCTCAAGCAGGTAACCTGAACGGCGCGGGCTCGCCCGCCGGGAGACGCTCCGATGATGATCCGATGGTTGCTGGCGGCCGTGCATCTGAGCGCGTTCGGCTTCGCGCTGGTCGGCATCGCGGGACGCAATCGCGCGCTGAGGCGTGTGGCGGCGGATCCGCAGCCCGGTGAGCTGGGCGCGGTGTTCCGCAGCGACGCGATGTGGGGCCTGGCGGCCCTGGTGCTGATCGCGACGGGCCTTGTACGCGCGTTCGGCGGCTTCGAGAAGGGCGTCGTCTACTATTTGCACGAACCGCTGTTCCATCTGAAGATGGGCGCGGTCGTGCTGATCCTGCTGCTCGAACTGATGCCGATGATCGGCCTGATCCGCTGGCGCATCGCGCTGCGCAAGCATGCCGCGCCGGCGCTGGGCGCGGCGCGCGGCTACGCGCGGATCGGCCATTTGCAGGCGGTGTTGATGATCGTCATCGTGTTCGCCGCCTCCGGCATGGCGCGCGGCATCGGGCTGCCGGGGTAGGCGCGAGGCGCGCCGATTCGACGGGGCGATCCGACGCGGAGTAGGCGGGAACGGGGATCTGGTTGCGATTGGATCTATCGCTCAGCGTCTCGGGCTCCGCGCCCAGGGCTCCGCGCCCAAGGCTCCGCGCCCAGGGCTCCGCGCCCAGGGCTCCGCGCCCAAGGCTCCGCGCCCAAGGCTCCGGGCCCAAGGCTCCGCGCCCAAGGCTCCGCGCCCAAGGCTCCGCGCCCAAGGCTCCGCGCCCAAGGCTCCGCGCCCAAGGCTCCACGCCCAGGGCTCCGTACCCAAGGTCTCCCACCCAAGGCCCGCAGCGCATCGCACGCCGCCCACGCTCCCTACTGACGTGCAATGTCCGCCGGGGCGCTCAGCCCGCCGTTTCCACGAGGCTGAACGACGCGACCGCATGACCCAGTTGCCGCCCCTGCGATTCGAGCGACTGCGACGCGGCCGTCGCCTGCTCGACGAGCGCCGCGTTCTGTTGCGTCACCGCGTCCATCTGCGTGAGCGCCACGCTGACCTGTTCGATGCCGCGCCGCTGCTGCTCCGACGCGGTCGCGATCTCGGCCATGATCGTGGTCACGCGCGCGACGGCCTCGGTGACGTCGTTCATGGTCCGGCCGGCGTCGCCCGCGATGGTCGCGCCGTTGCGGATCCGCTCCACCGAATTGGCGATCAGCTCCTTGATTTCCTTCGCGGCGCTCGACGAGCGCTGCGCGAGCGAACGCACCTCGCCCGCGACCACCGCGAAGCCGCGCCCCTCGTCGCCGGCGCGCGCCGCTTCGACCGCCGCATTGAGCGCGAGGATGTTGGTCTGGAACGCGATGCCCTCGATCAGGCCGGTAATCTCTGCGATCCGGCTCGCGCCGTCGCTGATGTCGCCCATCGCCGCGAGCACCTGATCGACCGCTTCGTGGCCGTTGCGCGCGACGTCGGACGCCTGCGTGGCGAGTGCGCTCGCCTGTTGCGCGTGCTCGGCGTTCTGCCTGACCGTCGAGGTCAGCTCCTCCATGCTCGCCGCGGTCTGTTGCAGCGAGGCCGCCTGTTCCTCGGTGCGCGACGACAGGTCGAGGTTGCCCGCCGCAATTTCCTCCGAGCCGTTGCGGATGTGGTCCGCCGCGTCGCGCACCTGGCCGATCAGGCCGACGAGGCTCAGCTGCATCGCGCCCATCGACGCCAGCACGCTGCCCTCGGCCGCTGCGTCGGCGCCCGCGATCGGCCGCAGGTCGCCGTCGGCCACGCGGCGGGTCGCCGCGCTCAGCGCGGCCGGTTCCGCGCCGAGTTCGCGCAGCAGGCTGCGCGTGATCAACCAGCCGGCCAGCAGCGCCGCGCCGAACCCGAGCGCGCAACCCGCGAGCAGCACGAGGCGCTGGATCCGCAGCGCCTCGGCCGCCGCGCTCACCACCTGTTCGCCGCGCCGCCGCGTGTAGTCGGAGTAGTCGTTGGTGGCCTTCACGAGCGCGGCGAGCAGCGGCCGGCATTGGTCGTTCATCTTGGCGATCGCGGCCTCGCGCTGTCCCGCCAGCGCCAGCTCGACGATCGCGAGGGCGACCGGGCCGTAGTCGGCCTCGACGCGCGCGATCGCCGCCGCGCGGGCGCGCGCTTCGTCGTCGAGATCCGTCGCCTGCGCGAGCTTCGCGTTCAAGCGTTGCAGGTCGCGCTGCACCTCGGCGTGCGCGCGCGTGACGGCGGCCTTCTCCAGCGCGAGGTCGTCCGGCCGCGTCACGAGCACCAGGTTGCGCGCCGCGATCGCGCGCTCGTCCACCGCGTTGCGGATTTCCTGCGCGAGCGCCGCGCGCGCGGCGACGCCGTCGACGTAGTCGGCAAAGCGGCGGTTGGCCGCGGTGAGCGCGCCGGCCGCGGCCAGCGCGAGCACCGCGAGAATCGTGATCAGGGCCGCGAAGGCCGTGGTGAGACGGGCGCGGACGGACAGGTGTCGAAGTTTCATGAGGCGGGTTCCTCGAGGCTCGGGTGAACGGGTTCGGCGACGTTCGATGGGCAGGGAACGAGCTGCTGAAAGGCCGCGCGCCGCGGGGCGCGCCGTCGGTCTGTCGCATCGGGACGGCACAGTGCTGCGGATTGCTGTCTCCGGACGGGTTTTCGGCTGCGCCGATTCTTTCTGAATACTGAAAATTGTTAGCGAACGTTAAATTGACGGCGGGAGGCGCGAAAGAGAGGGGGAGTGGCCTGAATGGGGCCCGATGCGGCGGAGAGGATGGGAGATGGGGAGGGATCGCCGCGCAAGCGGCGGGTCGGGGCCTGTCTCTTCTCCACATCTCCGAGCCCACGAGACATACTTGTTCCTCTAGTGGGGGGGCCCCCGCAAAAGCGGCGGGTCGGGGCGACCCGCCGCTTGCGCGGCGTCAAACGACGTTGTGTTCGACGATCGGCCGGCCGGCGAGCACGCGTTCGAAACCGAGCGCGGACAGGTCGAGCGAGGTGAAGCGGCCGTGCAGGATCAGCTCGGCGACGCCGCGTCCGGTCGCCGGGCCTTGTTGCAGGCCGTGGCCGGAGAAGCCGTTCGCGAACACGCAATTGTCGAGGTCGGGGTGGCGGCCGATGATCGCGTTGTGATCGAACACGTTGTACTCGTAATAGCCGGACCAACTGCGCACCACGCGCAGCGCCTCGAACTGCGGCACGCGATGCGCGAGCGTCGGCCAGATCACGTCGTCGAACAGCGTGTGGTCGACTTCGTCGAGCGGCAGGTCGTCCGCGTCGCGCGCGGGCGACGGCGAGGCGCCGCACAGGAACGATGCGCCCTCGGGTCGGAAGTACACGCCGTTCGGATCGATCACGAGCGGGCAGCGCGGCAGCACGGCCGGCGAGGTCACGTTGAAGATGCTGCGGCGGCGCGCGTAGACCGGCAGCTCGATGCCGAGCAGCTGTGCGATCGGACGCGCCCACGCGCCCGCCGCGTTGACCATCACGTCGCAGTCGTGCGCGCCGCCGCCGGCGGTCAGCACCCGGGTCACGCGCCGGCCGTCGCGCCGCACGCCCGTCACGTCGGCGGCCGCGTAGCGTGCGCCGAGCGCGCGCGCCTTGCGGCGCAGCGCCTGCACGAGCCCGTAGCCGTCGAACCAGCCTTCGCCGCTTTCGCCGTGCGTGCCGGCGGCGAGATCGTCGGTATTGAGCCACGGGAAGGCGTCGTGCAGCGGCGCGCGCGGCAGGTAGCGGATCTGTGCGCCGAGCGCGGTCTGCAAGGCGTGGTTCGCGCGCAGCGTCGCTTCGCCCGCGGGCGAAGCGAGGAACAGGTAGCCGCCTTCGTGCAGGTCGACCGAGGGCCGTTCGCCGTCGACCGCGAGCCGTTCGCCGAGCGTGCGCAGGAAATCGATGCCGTACAGCGACATCTGCACCGACAGGGGCGTCGAGAACTGCTGGCGGATCGAGGCGGCCGACAGTGCCGACGAGGCGCGCGCATAGGTCGGGTCGCGCTCGATCACGGTGACCTCGACGCCGGGATCGGCGTCGCGCAGGAAATAGGCGACGGCGCTGCCGATGACGCCGCCGCCGACGATGACGACTTTCGAATGCAAGGGCTTGTCTCCGTATCCAGGGGCGGCGCCGGGCGAGTGCCGGCGGACGCTGTTGCGTATCGGACTGGTTTTATATGGAACCAATTTACGCACGCCCCGGTACGGTCGTCTTGACGATACGCCTCGCTTTTCATGCGGATTTCCGCACAGCCGGCGAGGCGGCGGCGCGCGGCGCGGCCCCTGGCGGGCCGCGCCGCGCGCATCCGTCAGACGGTGGCGATCAGCGGATCGCTCATGCTCGGGCGGCCCGTCTCGACGTGGCCCGCGAAGCGGCGCAGGAAGCCGAGCGGCGTGCCGTCGCTGACGCTCAGGTCATACCAGCCGTGGCTGCGGCGCAGGTCCCAGTAGTCGTCGAGGCGTTCGCCCGGCTGCAGCGTGTAGACGCGCGCCGCGCCGCTGCCGTAGGCATTGGCGACGGTCAGCTTGATCGGCGCGTGGCCGCGGTTCGACAGGCGCAGCGTGATGTTGCCGTTCGCGACGTCGTAGCCGTAGATCACCTCGGGCGCCGCGCTGCGCGCGAGGCCGGCCGCGGTGCTGCCGCGGAACTGGCACAGGAAGCCGTTCGGGCCGTGCACGGTCAGGTCGTAGACGCTCAGCGTGAACGCGGCGCTCCAGGCGTCGGACACGCGCCTGCCGGCCTCGACCGTGTAGGCCCACGGGCCGTCGATCCGGTTGCCCGAACGCACCTGGAACGCGGCGCCCGCGCGGCCGGTGTTCGCGAACGTGAGCTTGAACTTGCCGGACGCACGCTCGATGCGGCCGTGCACGAACAGCTCGTACGGCAGCGCGCGCGCCGGCCGCAGGCCCGCCTCCTGCTTCGGCACCGACTGCACGAGCGGCGGCAGCGGGATGTAGCTCGGATGCGTGTTGCGGTCGGGCGGCGCGTAGCCGCTCGTGTCGGGCAGTTGCGGCCAGCTGTCGTCGGGGCTCGCGAAATTGAACGCGGCGGTCAGGTTGCCGCACACCGCGCGTCGCCACGGCGACACGTTGCCCGCGGGGATCGCGTACTGGTGGCCGAAGCGCGCCTCGATGAACTGCAGCAGCGAGGTGTGATCGAAGGTCTGCGAGCACAGCCAGCCGCCCTTGGTCCACGGCGACACCACCAGCATCGGCACGCGCGGCCCGAGGCCGTAGGGGCCGGCCATGTGGGTCGCGTCGCCGGGGAAGATCTCGTTGGTGGTCGCGACGGTCGACAGGCCGTTGTCGCGCGATTGCGGCGCGAACGGCGGCGGCACGTGGTCGAAGAAGCCGTCGTTCTCGTCGTAGGTGATGAAGAGCGCGGTCTTGCTCCACACCTCCGGGTTCGAGGTCAGCGCCTTCAGCACCTGCTCGACATACCACGCGCCGTAGTTCGCCGGCCAGTTCGGGTGCTCCGAATACGCTTCCGGCGCGCAGATCCACGACACCTGCGGCAGCGTGCCGTTCGTCACGTCCTGCTGCAGCACGTCGAACAGCGTGCCGCCCGCGCTGATGTTGGTGCCGGTGCGGGCCTTCTGGTAGAGCGGGCTGCCGGGCTGCGCGTTGCGATACTGGTTGAAGTAGAGCAGCGAGTTGTCGCCGTAGTTGCCGATGTACGGGTTCGAGGTCCAGCCCCACGAGCCCGCCGCGTTCAGACCGGTGCCGACGTCCTGGTAGATCTTCCACGACACGCCGGCCGCTTCCAGCACTTCCGGATAGGTGGTCCAGCCGTAGCCCGCTTCCTCGTTGCCGAGCACCGGGCCGCCGCCCACGCCGTCGTTGCCGACGTAGCCGGTCCACATGTAGTAGCGGTTCGGGTCGGTCGAGCTGGGGATCGAGCAGTGATACGCGTCGCAGATCGTGAACGCATCGGCCAGCTGATAGTGGAACGGGATGTCGTTGCGCTGCAGGTAGGCCATCGTCGTGGTGCCCTTGTTCGGCACCCACTGGTCGTAGCGGCCGTGGTTCCAGGCCGCGTGCATGTCCTGCCAGCCGTGCGGCAGGTCCTGCAGGAACTGCATGCCGAGATTGTCCGCGGTCGGGTGGAACGGCAGCACCTCGCCGAGCCCGCCCGGCTGATGGAACACTGACTGGCCCGACGGCAGCGTGAGCGGACGCGGATCGCCGAAACCGCGCACGCCGCGCAGCGTGCCGAAGTAGTGGTCGAACGAACGGTTCTCCTGCATCAGGATCACGATGTGCTCGATGTCGCGGATCGTGCCGGTGCGGCGGTTCGCCGGAATGGCGAGCGCGTCGCGAATGACCGGGGGAAACAGGTTGAGCGCGGCGGCGCCGGCGGTGCCGGCAGCGAGGCGCAGAAAGTCGCGGCGATTCTTGGTCGTCATGTGAGCTTTCCAGTGCGGGGAGAGTGGGCGGCTGCCCCTGTAGCAGCCGGGGAAACGAAGGGCGGCGCGCGGGTGCGTGAACGGTGCGGACGCCGGGCGCCGTCCGATGCCGCCGCGAGGATATCGGGGAAACAGTGTCATTCATATGAAGGGGGCCCGAATGCCGCCTCAAGCTTTCGGAAGCCTAACGAAGTGTGCGGAGCATCGCGGCGGGTGTCGCGCGGGCGGGGCGTCGCGAAGAAGGCGCGCGGCCCGATAGTCCGGCGATCTGGTTGTGTCCGCAACCGGATGGCGGAGCGTCGCGGGGCGGCGGGTATCTGCCCGGCCGTCGCGACGCCGCGCGCGGACGAAAAAAAACCACGCGTCGCGTGGCGTCGCATCGCGGCGCGGTCGCTCACTCGACGTCGGACACCCAGGCGCCGAACCATTCGCTCGGCCGCGCGATCTCGTCCTGCGCGGCGACGAGTTCCAGCTCGTAGCGGCGTGCATCGTAGGTGGCCTTGACGACCGCGTGGACCGCGGCGAGCGTGTGTTCGAACGCCGCCCGCACGGTGTCGCCGCGCAGCCGGCGCGCGACGAACACCGCGCTCGTCAGGTCGCCGACGCCGACCGGGTGGCGCGGAAACGCATAGAGCGGGCGCTGCCCGATCCACGCCTCGGTTTCGGTCACGGCGAGCATGTTGAAACGGTCGGCGGGACTATTGCGGTCGTGCAGGTGCTTGACGAGGATGATGCGCGGGCCGCGCCGGATGATCGCGCGGCACGCCTCGATCGCCTCGGCGACGGTTTCGATGCGGCGCCCGGCGAGCTTCTGCAGCTCGCCGTGATTGGGCGCCATGCCGTCGGCCAGCTCGGGCAATTCGTTGACGATGAATTCCTCGACGCCGGGCTCGGGGCGCACGCCGCCCGTCTGGCCCATCGCGGGATCGCAGAAGTACCATGCATTCGGGTTCATCGACTTGACGACGCGCACGATGTCCACCGCCGCGCGCGCCTGCGCGGGCGAACCCAGAAAGCCCGACAGGATGGCGTCGCAGCGCTTGAGCGCGCCGATCGCCGCGATGCCGTCGACGAGCTGCTCCATCTTCGCGGCGTCGATCGCGCTGCCGGCCCAGTGGCCGTATTGCATGTGATTGGACAATTGCACCGTGTTGAGCGGCCAGACATTGACGCCCAGCCGCTGCATCGGGAATACGGCGGCGCTGTTACCCGCGTGGCCGTATATGACATGCGACTGAATGCTGAGGACGTTTTTCATGATGGAGTTCGCCTGCACGCGGTTCAGGGTCTTTTGAACGATACAGGAGTTTCCGCGATTCGCGGAAACATCCGGTAATAGAGCGTTGCGGCGTCGTCAGGCAACGGAAAGTAAAATGACGGCCAATTCTGACGCGTGATGGCGCGCCCCGCGCCGGCCTCTTTTTCCGACTTCATATCGACGATGCCTGCTATCTCCAACCTGTGGTTCAGGCGGTTCGGCGCCGCGCTTGCCGCCGCGGCCTCCCTGTCCTGCGCCGCCGCGCCGCCCGGAACCGCGAGCGCGCCGACGGCCAGCGCGCCCGCCGTTCCGGACGGCCCGGCGTACGGCGCGGAGCTGGAAGGGTTCGCGTATCCGGGCACGGTGCGCCACTACGCGTTCACGTCGCAGCGCGAGACGCTGCAGATGGCGTATCTCGACGTGCGTCCCGAGCATCCGAACGGCCGCACGGTCGTGCTGCTGCACGGCAAGAACTTCTGCGCGGGCACCTGGGAGGCGACGATCGACGTGCTCGAGAAAGCGGGCTATCGCGTGATCGCACCCGACCAGATCGGCTTTTGCAAGTCGTCGAAGCCCGAGCGTTATCAGTACAGCTTCCAGCAGCTCGCGCATAACACGCACGCGCTGCTCGAATCGATCGGCGTGAAGGAGGCGACGATCGTCGGCCATTCGACGGGCGGGATGCTCGCGGTGCGCTACGCGCTCATGTATCCGAAGGCGACCCAGCAGCTCGTGCTGGTCAATCCGATCGGGCTCGAGGACTGGAAGGCGCTCGGCGTGCCGCCGCTGTCGGTCGACTACTGGTATGCGCGCGAGTTGAAGACCACGGCGGACGGCATCCGCCGCTACGAGCAGGGCACCTACTACGCGGGCGAGTGGTCGCCGGCGTTCGAGCGCTGGGTGCAGATGCTGGCGGGCATGTACCGCGGCCCGGGGCGTGAAGCCGTGGCGTGGAATTCCGCGCTGATCTACGACATGATCCTCACGCAGCCGGTGGTCTACGAGCTCGGCGCGCTGCGCACGCCGACGCTGTTGTTGATCGGCGACAAGGATACGACCGCGATCGGCAAGGACGTTTCACCGCCCGACGTGCATGCGAAACTCGGCCACTACCCCGAGCTGGCGAAACGCGCGCAACTGGCGATCCCCGGCGCGACCCTCGTCGAATTCCCCGCGCTCGGCCACGCGCCGCAGATCCAGGATCCCGCCACCTTCCACAAGGCGCTGCTCGACGGGCTCGCGGCGCTGAAACCCGTCACCACCGCGGCCCGCGCGCGCGACTGAGCTTCGCGCGCGGTCGCGCCGGCCTAGGCGGCCGGGGCGGCGGCCAGTTCGTCGCGCACTTGCGCGGTGATTTCGTAGGAGCGCAGACGTGCCGCGTGATCGTAGATCTGCGCGGCGACGATCAATTCGTCCGCACCGGTCTGCGCGATCAGCTGCTTCAGACGCTCGCGCACCGTGTCGCGCGAGCCGATCGCCGCGAATGACAGCGCGTGCGCGACATTCGCGCGTTCCAGTTCGTTCGCGTCGAGCATGTCGACGGGCGGCGGCAGCTGGCCCGGCGTGCCGCGCCGCAGGTTCAGGAACTGCTGCTGCAGCGACGTGAACAGCCGGCGCGCCTCGGCGTCGGTTTCGGCGGCGAACACATTGATTCCCACCATCGCATACGGTTTCGGCCAGGCCGCCGACGGGCGGTACTGCGCGCGATACAGCTCGAGCGCGCGCAGCAGGTAGTCCGGCGCGAAATGCGACGCGAACGCGAACGGCAGGCCGAGCATCGCGGCCAGCTGCGCGCTGAACAGGCTCGACCCGAGCAGCCAGACCGGCACGTCCAGCCCCGCGCCCGGCACCGCGCGCACGCGCTGGCCCTCGACCGGCGTCGCGAAATAGCGCTGAAGCTCGACCACGTCGTCGGGGAAGCTGTCGGCGCTGCCGGCGAGATCGCGCCGCAGCGCGCGCGCCGTGGTCTGGTCGGTGCCGGGCGCGCGGCCCAGCCCGAGGTCGATGCGGCCCGGATACAGCGATGCGAGCGTGCCGAACTGTTCGGCGATCACGAGCGGCGCGTGGTTCGGCAGCATGATGCCGCCGGACCCGACCCGGATCGTGCGCGTGCCGCCCGCGACATGGCCGATCACGACCGAGGTGGCCGCGCTCGCGATGCCGGGCATGTTGTGGTGCTCGGCCAGCCAGTAACGCCGATAGCCCCAGCGCTCGGCGTGCTGCGCGAGGTCGAGGGTATGGCGGAAGGCCTGGGCGGCGTCGGTGCCGGCGGGAATCGGAGCGAGATCGAGTACGGAAAACGGAATCATCGGGCGGATCCGGAAGTGGGGCGGAAGGGCAAGTCGCGCGAGGTCGTTTGATGCGTGCGCGCAACAGTTGCCGACGATTGTGCCAAAGCGTTCCGCATCGCGCAGGCGCCGCCGGGATACCCCTGCGAGCGACAGGGACGGACGGCGCGACAAAATGGCGCGCGCAACGATTCTGGAGATTGTTTGGCGCGCCGTTTTAATGATGCGAAATATGACGAAATATCCGGTATTTCGCGGTAACTCTTTCGGCCTATACAAAAAATTACAGAATTGCTTACGTAACCCACAGCAATCGGCCTGCAAACCGCTTACGCTAACAGACGCTATGTTGCGTGAATATGGAGCTCATCTGCGATGATTTCCTGTTTTCGCATCAATCCGTTTCCATCGGACGGCAAGCGTTTCCGGCCGCGCGCTGCTAAAATTCGCGGCCTGTCCATATCGTGCCAACGGATTTTGCTTCCTCGTCCCCGGCTTCCCGCGATGATTGATACCGGGCAGCCCGCAGGATGCCGACAGTGTGCCCGCCCGTTGCGCGGCGCATGCTGTCCGCTGGCTATAAGAGGAGTCGGGAACTTGCCCGAAATCGTCCCTGCCACATCGTCGCCGCCACGTTGCACCTGCCGTCCCGGCATCGGGAGGCGCGGCGCATGACGGTCCCGGTTTCCATCGTCGAGTGGGTGCTGCTGGCGTTGACCGCCGCCGCCTGCGGCTATGCGCTGTTCGCGGCGTTCGCGCCGGCGCCGCGCACGCCGCGCACGGCCGCGCGCGACGGCTATGCGAGCGTCAGCGTGCTCAAGCCGCTGTGCGGCGCGGAGCCGCATCTGTACGAGAATCTCGCGAGCTTCTGCGAGCAGCGCCATCCGCGCTACCAGGTGCTGTTCGGCGTCGCGTCGGCGGCCGACCCCGCGGTGGCGGTGGTCCGGCGCCTGCAGGCCGACTATCCGGAGTGCGACATCGAGCTGGTGATCGATGCGCGCGTGTATGGCAAGAACCTGAAGGTCAGCAACCTGATCAACCTCGCAGAACGGGCGAAGCACGACCGGATCGTGATCGCCGACAGCGACATCGCGGTCGAGCCCGACTACCTGACGCGCGTGACCGCGCCGCTCGCGGATGCGTCGGTCGGCGTCGTGACGTGTCTGTATCATGCGCGCAGCGTGGGTGGCTTCTGGACCCGGATCGGCGCGCAATTCGTCGACGCCTGGTTCGCGCCGTCGGTGCGCATCACGCATCTCGGCGGGTCGAGCCGCTTCGGTTTCGGCGCGACGCTCGCGCTCACGCGCGACACGCTCGACCGGATCGGCGGCCTCAAGGCGCTCAAGGACGAGCTGGCCGACGACTACTGGCTGGCCGAACTGCCGCGCCAGTTCGGGCGGCGCACCGTGCTGTCCGAAGTGAATGTCGCGACCGACGTGGCCGAGCCGTCGTTCGTGCCGCTGTGGCTGCGCGAGACGCGTTGGCTGCGCACGATCCGCTCGTTGAATCCGGCGGGTTTTGCCTTCCTGTTCATCACGTTCACCGCGCCGTGGCTCGCGCTCGGCGCGCTGCTCGCCTGGCGCTGGGACGGCTCGCTTCTCGGCATCGCGACGGCGGCGCTGGTCGCGGCGGGCGCATTCGGGCGGCTCACGCTGCACGCGCGCGGCGCGGCGAATGCGCGCGCGTTCTGGCGCGACCTGCCGCTGATACCGGTGCGCGACACGCTGCTCACGCTCGAGTGGCTGGCGGCCGCATTCGGCACCCAGGTCGTGTGGCGCGGCGCGCGCATGACCGTGGTGGGCGGCGAGGCGCGCACGATGATCGAGGGCGCCGACGCGCGCCGCACGCCCTGATGGGAAGCGCGGGCGCCCGCGAGGCGGCCCGCGCGATGTTATTGATCCATTGCATTCAACTGAATCGAATCTATGCAGGCTACCGGAGCATTCATGAAAACGCTGTTCTTGCAGGCCCCTTCGTATGACGGCTTCGACGGCGGAGCGGGCTCCCGCTACCAGGCCAAGCGCGAAATCCGTTCCTTC
>NZ_JBXAPG010000067.1:0-28775 GCF_058803765.1 Burkholderia sp. GW821-FHT14F03 | reverse complement strand
ATGTCCGCTGCCATACGTCAGCCAGTCGACCCGATGACCATCCGGCCGCACGGTCCCGATCCGCGTCCTGATCTCGTCATACGCGTGATGCCAAACGAAGCTGCGCTGCTCACCCGACAACGTATACGCGTGATGCTCGCGCACCAGATTCCCCACTGGATCGAAAAACTGCTGCACCCGGCTCACCGAATTCCGCGCATCGATCAAGCGCCCCGACGCGTCATAGGCAAAGCGTTCCTCCGCCTCGCCACACACGCGCCGCGCCAACCTGCCGCCGCGATCGAACTCGACCTCGGTCACCTTGCCCGCTTCGTCGATCGTCGCCAGCTGCCCGCTTTCCTCGTCGTAGCCGTACGTCGTCACCATCCCGTCGAATGCGACGGTCTCCAGCAGCCGCCCGACCGGGTCATACCTGAACTGATAGCTGGCGTGATTCGGATCGGTCAGCCGCACCAACCGGCCCAACCGATCGTATCCATAGCTCAGCGACTGCCCCAGCGCATCGATCCGTGACGCGATCCGCCCCGCGCCGTCATACGTATAGCGCGTGCTCCGCTGCATCGGATCCACGCTCGCGAGCAACCGGCCTTCCGCGTCATACTGCACCCGCTCGACGCCCGCCGCGCTGCGAACTTTCTCCAGCTGCCCATTCGCGCCGTACTGATACCCGACGATCCCGCCCGCCGCGTCCTTGCGCTCCAGCAAGCGCCCCTGCACGTCATACGCCCACTCCGTCTTCTTCCCCGAGCAGTCCGTATACGCCAGCATCTGCCCCGACGCGTCATACTCGATGGCCTTCGCGCCACCCTTCGCATCGGTCACCTCAACCGGCATGCCCTGCCCGTTGTACGCGTACTTCGTCTGATGGCCGAGCGGATCGGTTTCCTCGACCACGTTCCCGGCCTCGTCATACTTGCGCAGCCAGGCATGACCCTGCGGATCGACGAGACGAACCATCTGGTCCTTCTCGTCATACGCCATCTCCACCACGCTGCCGTCGACGCGCATATGCCGCACGAGATTGTCGTGCGCGTCGTAGCTCATCTGCTCGTTGCCGCCGTCGGGATAGGTGTGCTGCACGAGGTTATGGTGCGCGTCGCGGTACATCCACTCCTCGCTGCCATCCGCATACACGATCCGGAACGTATACCCATGCAGATCGTAGTAATGCCGCGTCACCCCGCCCAGCGCGTCGGTGATGCTGACCATCCGGAAATCCGGATGCCAGGCGAAACGCACGTCGTCGCTGCCGTCGTCCGCGTGCTCATGCACGCACTTGGCCTTCGCGCCCGTCCCATCCCATTCGAGGTTGATGCCGCGCCCGGTGCGATCCGTGTAGCGCGTGATCAGATGATGACGATAGCTGTACTCGCGACGATTGCCGTACCGATCGACCGCCGCGACGAGATCGCCCTGCGCGTCATAGCTGTACCGCGCGAGCATCCCGATCCGCTTGCCTTCGCCGTCGTGATGCGCCGCCTCGACGATCCGCCCGTGCGCATCCCGCGCGAACGCGACGATCGCCTGCGGCGTGATCAGCCGAGTCAAGCGATGCGCATCGTCGTAATCAAGCGTCACCTGGTTGCCCGCGCGGTCCTTCAGGAACGCCAGCCGGAACGCGTCGCCGCGCTTCTCATACGCTTCCAGCACTTCATGTCCGCGCGTCAGCGTCAACCAGGTCTCATCGAGACGCAGCAGCGTGATTCCCTCGCCACGATCCTCATGCGCATCGCCCACGCCCAGCAACGGACAATCCACGCTCCGTCCGGTCGCATCGTGGTACACGAACTTGTCGGCGCGCATCTCGATGCGTGTCGTATACGGCGTGATCCACCGCGCCCCAAGCTCGCCATCCTGGTCGTACGCATCGAAGAACGACCGGTACGTCCGCACCCAGCTCACCGGCATCGCGCCCGGCAATTCGAAGTCGGCGTGATCGAGCCGTTCGTCGCCCAGCGCGAACCCCACCGAATGCGGCGTCGCCGAGGGCGGCGCCGGCACGGGGCAGCCGAGCTTGCATTCGTTCGGCCCCGGATGCTGCGCGGGCTCCGTATGCCGCACCGTTTCCTTTCGGCCTTCGCCTTCCTGGTGATGGACCTTGGTCGTTCCTTGCGCCTTGACGGCCGTCGTCTGCGTGTGCCCGCGGCGCAGGATCTCCCGCTTCTTCGCGATCGCCACCAGGATCAGGTTGATCAGCCAGCCGATCTTGCCCACGTCCTCGCCGCTCAACGCGAGGACCCGCGCCTTCACGTCCGGCGCCATCGCCCGCAGCGACTTCGCCATCTGCAGCAAGGGCGCCCGGTACGACAGATCGAGCGCCTTCGCGGTCTGCGTCCCGAGATTGATCGCCCCCTTCGCTTCGATCTTCACGAAATCGACGAGCAGCTTTCCGAGGCTCTTGGCGGTCTTGCCCGCATCGTACGCAGCGAATCCCGCCGCCACATCGCCCGCGTGCTGCCCCGCCGCGCGAACGTTATGCGCGCTGCTGAGCGGCTTTTCCCCCGCGACTTCCTCGAACAGCCTCGCGAACCCCAGCAAGAAGGCCTCGATGTACTGCGCGCAGGTCTGCAGCAAGCCGGTCAATTGATTCTTCAGCCCTTCCGCGAAGCTCTCGATCTTCCCCGCGAACTGTTCGCTGAGGCCGTCGATCACCGCCTGCAGCAGCGCCATCTGCATCACCTGCAGCGACGCCTCGCCGATGGCCTTGCCGCTTTCCACGATTTTCTGACGCACGAGCTTCATCACCGGCCGCGCGCCCACCCGGAATTCGGCCGTGCCCGGCGGAACGGGAATGATCCCGATCAGGTCGAGGCCGAGGTTCATCCAGTCGAACACGTCGGGATGCTTGCCCTGGTCGTTGTGCTCGACCATGTCCTTGATGTCGAGCACCAGATCCACCGCCGCCATGATGTTCGCCACCACGGGCAGCGTGTTCGCCACCATCTGCAGGCGATCGATCGTGATCAGGTCGTGACTGATGCCGCGCAACCAGCGATCGCACACCTTCAGGCCGGCGTTCACGTCCACGGTCTCGATCTGGAGCAGCGGCCCGACGTAGACGTCCGTCGGCTTCGGCATCAGCACGGTTGTTGAAGATCCGGTCATAACGATTCAGTTCTGAAGAAAGAGAGGACGCCGCGCCGCGCGCGACGCCCCGGCGATCACGAAATCACAAGGAAAGCAGCGGAACCGCGCCGCGCGCGGCCTGGGCCAAGCCGCCGAGCTGGGTCGCGGCCGCGCGCAACTGGCCGGCCGGTGCAAGCGCGCTGCCCGCGCCGCCGGGCAAAGCCTGCTTGAGCGCGCCCTGCGCGAGCCCCATCGCCTGTCTGCCCAGCGCCTGCCCGAGCCCGCCCTGCGCCGCCTGGGTCGCCACGCCCGCCAGCTGACCCGCGCCGCCCGGCAAAGCCTGCTTGAGCGCGCCCTGCGCGAGCCCCATCGCCTGTCCGCCCAGCGCCTGCCCGAGCCCGCCCTGCGCCGCCTGGGTCGCCACGCCCGCCAGCTGACCCGCGCCGCCCGGCAACAAACCGCCCAGCCGCGACAGCGCGGTTCCCGCGACGTCGCCGCCCGCACCCGGCTGCGCCGGCCACGGTGCGGTCTTGAACACACTGGCCCGGTCATACTGGTTGCGCGGATCCTCGCCGAACTGGACCTGCGCCATGCCCGCCGGCAGCCCGCTGACGATCGTGTGGCCCGTATCGTCGAGCGCGCCCTTGCGCAGCACCGCGCCGTTCGCGTCGAGCACCGAGAACGACGCGCCCTTGAGCGGCTCGCCATTCGCATACTGGTGCTTCAATTCGAGTTGGCCCGGCTGGTCCGGGCGCGCGGCCGGCAGCGGATAGCCTGTGCTCGTCGGCCCGTCGTGCGCGTGGGTGGCGCCCTTGATGTCGATCTTCCCCGGCGCGTGAATCAGGATGTCGCCGCCGGCGATCCGGATGTATGCGCCGCCGCTCGTCAACAGGATGCCCTGGTCCGCCGCGACCTCGATCCGCTCCGTCGCGGACAGCACCTTGACCGTCTTCTGTGCGGTCAGCTCCAGGTTGTCCGACTGCGCCTGGATCTGCACCTTGCCCTTCGCGGCAAACAGCTTCATTCCCGCGTTCTGCACGAACAGGCTCAGCTGCTCGCCGACACTCGCGAGCAGCGACTTGCCGGTCGCCACATGGGTGCTTTGCCCGCTGACGATGTTGATCTGCGCATCGGCCGCCAGATGCACCGACTGCTGCGTCGACAGACCAATGCCCGACGGGCTGCCGAACAGCATCACCGGCTCCTGGAACGCATTCGCCTCGCCGGTGCCGCCGCCCGCGGTGCGGCCGCCGCCCGCCGCGCCCGCGATGGGGTTGCGGGTCGCGTCGCTGAACGCGCCCAGCGTGTCGTAGGCGTCCTTGAGGTTCGCCGCCCGGTGCTGTTCGCTCACGTTCGACAGCGCATCCACCACGGCGCGCGCGCTGTCGAGCTGCTGACGCGCCTCGCCGGCGTCGAGCGGCTGGCTGGTCGCGTTTTTCGGGTAGGTCGTGACGTACAGGCCCTGGCTCGCGCGCACCGCGCCGTACGCATCGGTGCGCAGGTCGAAGCCGCTGCCGAGGTAGCGGCCGCGCGCGTTGCCGTTCTGGTCGATCAGGTAGCCGAGGTGCAGCAGGCTGTTCGCGCTGCTGCTCATCAGCTGCACGCGGTTTTGCCCGGTCGCATCGTCCATCACGAGCTGGTTGAAGCCGCTGCCCGCGTATTCCTTCGAGCGATGGCCGGACAGGATGCCGTTGCTGTTCCATTGCGGCGTGACCGCGCCGTTGTACACGCGATGCAGGACGATCGGCCGGTCGCAGTCGCCGCCGACGTGCCCGACGATCACTTCCTCGCCGATGCGCGGCACGTGCACGCTGCCATAACCGTCGCCGCTGTCCGCATGCGCGACGCGCACCCAGCACGAGGCGCGTTCGTCGCCCGGGTTCAGCCGGTCCCACACGAACTGGACCTTGATCCGGTTCAGCGCGTCGGTGTACACCTCTTCGCCCCGGGGGCCGACGACGATCGCCGTCTCCAGGTGCATCTCGGGCTTCGCGTGTTCGAGCGGGCTCCGATACGGCACGCCCACGCGCTGCGCCTCGACCTCGGCAAGGAAGAAGCCTTCGCTGCCGTCCGCGTGCGCCACCGCCCCCGTGCCCGCCTGCATGGCGCGCGCGTCGGCGATCCGCGCCTTCAGGCTGTGCGGGAAGTCGGCCTCGTGGTCGGACAGCGGCAGGTTGTTCTCGATGTAGCGCCAGACCTTCAGCGCGACGAACGCGTTCTGCTCCGCCGCATCGCGATCGTGCTCGGGATGGCCGCGCAGCGTGAAGCGTCGGCCCGCCTCGATCCCGTACACGCCGCCCGCGCCGTGGAAACGCTTGGCTTCGGATTCCCAGATTTCAAGCTGGATCTTGCTCAGGTGATCGCCGCGATCCTGGTCGGCGTAGGTGTAGGCGCCCGTGTAGGTATAGACCTCGAGCTGATCGGGCAGCGCGCCCTGGTCGCCGCGCGTGGGCAGGCTCGTGCCCTTCGGATTCGAGGGCGTCGACGGGTCCTTGTAGTCGAACGTGCGGGTCGCATGGGCGACGCTGCGCAAGGTGCGCGAACCGGACCACTGCGTGAACGCGTCGGCCTCGCCCGACGCGCCCGAGCGGCTGAACGGCACGACCTCGGGCGCCATCGCGTCGAGCGCGAACAGGTTGTCGGTGATCACGTAGCTGTGCGACTTGCCGTCCTGTGCCTGCCGCCAGAAACCGAACAGGCCTTCCGATTCGAGCAGCCGGTGCACGAAATGCCAGTCGGATTCGCTCTGCCGGCAATACGAACGCGACGGCAGCGCGCGCGACAGGGCGAACTGGAAATGCCCGTTCGCCTGCGGGTGCGCGTTGAAGATGTCGGTGACGATCTGGTCGACGCTGCGGTCCTGCCACAGCCGCATGTCGCTGCGAAACCGCAGGAAGTGCAGCCACGACGCAAAACTCAACTGATAGGTGGTCAGGCTGCCGTCGGCGCCGAGCCGGCGCGCGGTATGGATATAGCCGTTGATCGGCAGATAGCTGCGGTCGGCCTGGCGGATCCACAGCGTCATCGGCTGCGCGATCAAGGTCTTCAGCGCGATGTCGCCCGCCGTCGACACCATGTCGAGCGTCACGCTGAAATCGCGCCCGAGCACCGACGACGTGACGACCCGCCTCGGCACCAGCGAATTGGCCGGCAAGGCGGGAATATCGGCTTTCAAAAGCCGGTCCTGCTGGATCAGGCCGCCGCGAATGGCCTGAACCAGTTCTGTCATGTTCATACGCGATCCACTGGTTCGTTCACCACGTGTAGGTCAGATACCGCGTGCTCGCCGGAGGCCCTCTCCCCGAGCGGAACGGCGGCCCGCAGGGTTGTGCCCGCGCGCCGCCGGTCAATTCGTGTTTGGCCGGAATTAAATCACAGTTTCGTGTGATCTATACCGACTGATTCACGATCGGATATTCATATTGCGTAAAACAGTGAAATGGACGGCATTATCAAGCCGGTCAAGCGGGAATCGCGGATTTAAAGCGATCGCGGCAAGCCCCGGCCGCGCCGGCGCGAAAAACGGCATCAGCCGTAATGCGCGAGGAACATGTCGACGGCGGACTCGGCCACCGCGCGCTGCTGGTCCGCCGCGAGCGGCGGCTGGCCAAGCGCGATCTGTGGCCAGAATGCGAATCCTTTCACCAGGCCTTCAAGCTGATGCGCGGCGAAGACCGGATCCGGCGTCTTCAGCCGGCCGGCCGCGGCGGCCGCGCGGATCCACTCGGTCAGCCCCGCCTCGCGCTCGCCCAGCCGCGCGATCATGGCCTGGACGCGCTCCGGCGAATGCATCCCCGCCGCGATCGCCACCCGCGCGAGCGACATGAACGCCGCATCGTTCAACAGCGCGAACTTCTGCGCGAGCAGCGCCAGCAATTGCTCGCGCAACGGGCGGTCGGCCCGGTACGGCAGCGTCTCGCCCGCGCAGGTCGCTTCCCACAGGCGCTGCAGAATCTCCGCGAACAGCGCATCCTTGCTCGGAAAATGGTTGTAGACGGTGCGCTTGGACGCGCTCGCGCGCGCCGCGATCCGGTCCATGCTCGCGGTGTCGTAGCCGGCGGCGAGAAATTCGTCGATCGCGGCCTCGATGATGGCGGCACGCTTGCGATCGGTCAGGCGGGAAGGTTGAAGATCGGACATCACGCAATTTTACACTCAGCCGTTTACTTTTGAGATATCAAAAACTACACTGCTCAGTGTAATTTCTTTCGGTGGCCGTTCACGCAGCGGCCATCCACCCGATCCACGCCTGGGAGCACCGCCTGTGATTGCCCGCCTGTCCGCCCTGTTCCGTTCTCCGCTCGCCGACCATTCGGGCTCACCGCAGCACGATGGCGCGCACTTCCGCAATCCGAGGCCCAAGCCGGTCGACGGCGCGTCGAAGACGCTCGGCATTCTGTGGAATTTCCTGTTCAACAAGCCGTCCGGCACGACACCGTCGCGCGCGCTGCCGGTCGAGCCGCTCACGGCCGCGCAGCTCGACGCCGCGCCCGACCGCTCGCTCTACCGCCTCGGCCATTCGACGCTGTTGCTGAAACTGCGCGGCGGCTACTGGCTGACGGACCCGGTGTTCGCCGAACGCGCGTCGCCGTTCCGCTGGTTCGGCCCGAAGCGTTTTCATGCGCCGCCGATCGCGCTCGACGCGCTGCCGCCGATCCGCGGCGTGCTGTTGTCGCACGACCACTACGATCACCTCGATCGCGCCACCGTCTTGAAGCTCGCGGCCCACGCGGCGGTTTTCATCACGCCGCTCGGTGTCGGCGACCGGCTGATCGGCTGGGGCGTGCCGGCCGGGAAGGTGCGCCAGCTCGACTGGTGGGACAGCACCGAATTCGGCGGCCTGCGCTTCACCGCGACGCCCGCGCAGCATTTCTCGGGGCGCGGCCTGTTCGACGGCAACCGCACGCTGTGGGCCTCATGGGTGATCGCCGACGACAACCTGCGGGTGTTCTTCAGCGGCGATACCGGCTACTTCGACGGCTTCCGGACGATCGGCGAGCGCCTCGGCCCGTTCGACGTGACCTTGCTGGAAACCGGCGCGTACGACGCGCAATGGCCGTACGTGCACATGCAGCCGGAACACACGGTCGCGGCGCACCGCGACCTGCGCGGCGGCTGGCTCGTGCCCGTGCACAACGGCACCTTCGATCTCGCGATGCATCGCTGGGAGGAGCCGTTCGAGCGGGTTTCGCTGCTTGCGGCCGAGCAAGGCATCCCGGTCGCGACGCCACGCATGGGCGAGCGGCTCGATCTCACCGCCCCGCATACGGGCGAGCGCTGGTGGCGACAGGCCGCGCCCGCCGCGACGCGCGATCGGCTCGATACTGTGCTGTCCGCAAAATAACGGCGGGCCGCCGGCCCGCCGCCGGCGCGCGCCCGCTCAGGCCTCGCGACCGCCCTGCTCGATCAAGGCGAGCAGGCCCTGCGGACCGCGATACAGCGGTTCGCCGTGCAGCAACTGGCTGCGCCCGTTGCGCGTCACCAGCAACTGCGGCACGCCCGACACCCTCAAGGCCTGCATCATCCGCTGCGAGTCGTTCGTGCGCGCGGCCGTCGCCGCGGCAAGCGCAGGATCCTCGTCGATGCGGCGCGCCAGCGCGGCCGCGTCGAGCGGGCGTTGCGCGGCCGCCGCCACGCGCGCCGCAATCTGCCCCAGCACCTCGGCCCGCGCGGTGTCGAGCCCGTCGACGTAGCGCGCCAGCTGGATCGCTTCGAGCAGCGCATGTTCCAGGCCGGGGTCCAGTTCCCGCAGCGCGGTCAGCGCGCGCGTCGCCGGACCGGAGTCGAAGCGGACGCCGTCGCGCAGCAGCACGTCGCGGCGATACGCCTCGGTGAAACGCTGGCCGGTCAGCTGTTCGATCCGCTGGTCGTTGCGCCACGCGTAGTCCGCGAAATCGCGCGTCAGATCCCGCGCGCCCTCGTCCGCGAACAGCCCCGACGGCATCAGTTCCAGCGCGTCGGGATAGGCCTCGGCCAATCCCGCGAGCGCGGGGGCCGCCGCATAACACCAGCCGCACAGGGGATCGAAGAAATACTGCAGTTTCAGGTCGTTCGTCATGGTTCTTCCAGCGGGAAAGTAGCTTGGACGCCAGTCTATTCGATCTCCATCCAATCAAATACAATGCGCCGATTGACGATTTGTTGCATGGATTGAGCGAATATGGATCGGCTCACCGCAATGCGGGTGTTCGTGGAGACAGCGGAGCGCGGCAGCGTCTCGGCGGCCGCGCTGCATCTCGACATGTCGCGCGCGATGGCGTCGCGCTATGTCGCGCTGATGGAGCAATGGTCCGGCGCGCGCCTGCTGCACCGGACCACCCGCCGCCTGACGCTGACGACGGCGGGCACCCAGATGTTGCCGCTGTGCCGCGACATGCTCGGGATGGCGGGCCGGATCGAATCGCTGGCGGCGGACGACGGCGGCGCGCCGCGCGGCCAGCTGCGGCTCACGGCAAGCGCGATCTTCGCGCAGACCCATCTGTCCGACGCCCTGCTCGATTTCCTCGCCCGCTATCCGGCGGTATCGGTCGACCTTCAGGTGGTCGACCGCACCGTCGATCTGGTCGAGGAGCGCATCGACCTCGCGATCCGCATCACCCGCGCGCCCGATCCCGGCCTGATCGCCCGCAAGCTCGGCGTGTGCCGCTCGGTGCTGTGCGCCGCGCCCGCCTATCTCCAGGCGCGCGGCACGCCGACCGAACCGCGCGATCTCGCGCGCCACAACTGCCTGACCTATGCGTACTTCGGCCAGAGCGTCTGGCACCTGGGCCGCGGCGGCGAGCCGCTCGCCGTGCCCGTGCAGGGCAACTTCGCCACGAACGAGTCGTCCGTGCTGCTGCGCGCGGCGCGGGCGGGCGGCGGCATCGCGCTGCTGCCGACCTTCGCGGCCAACGAATATCTGCGCACCGGCGCGCTCGTCGCCGTGCTGCCCGACTATGCGCCCCCCGATCTCGACATCCATGCGCTCTACGCGTCGCGCCGGCAACTGCCCTCGGCAACCCGGGCGCTGATCGATTTCCTCGCGGAACGCTTCGGCGGCACGCCGGAGTGGGATCGATGAGCGCGCCCGCCGCCCCGACCAAGCGCTACGAGGCGCTCGCCCGCGCGCTCGCAGCCGAGATCCGGTCGGGCAACCTGCCCGTCGGCGCGCGGCTGCCGTCGCTGCGCCGGATCATCGCGCAGCATGGCGTGAGCCAGTCGACGGTGTTTCGCGCGTACTACCTGCTGGAGGAATGGGGCTTGATCCGCGCCCGCGAGCGGTCCGGCTACTTCGTCGCGCCCGGCGCGCGGGTGCCCGACGCCACCGCGGCCGACAGCTGCGCGGCGGCCGTCCCGCCCGAGGCGGGGTCGAGCCGCGTCGACATCAGCGAACTCGTGTTCTCGGTGCTCGACGCCGCGAAGCGCCCCGACCTCGCGCCGCTCGGCTCCGCCTTCCCGTCGCCGCTGCTGTTCCCGCTGCCGCGCCTCGCGCGCTCGCTCGCGCAGGCGGCGCGGCGCATCGACCCGTGGGGCACGGTGGCCGACCTGCCGCCCGGCAACGACGCGCTGCGCCGGCAGATCGCGCTGCGCTATGTCGGCATGGGGATCGCGCAGCCGCTCGACGAAATCGTCGTCACCGACGGCGCGCTCGATGCGCTCAACCTGTGCCTGATGGCGGTCACGCGGCCGGGCGACGTGATCGCGGTCGAAGCGCCCGGCTTCTACGCGGCGCTCCAGGCGGCGGAGCGGCTCGACCTGCGGGTCGTCGAGATTCCCGTCGATCCGGCGCAGGGCCTCGACCTGGATGCGCTCGCGGCCGCGCTGGAACGGCATCCGATCCGCGCGTGCTGGTTCATGACGAATTTCCAGAATCCGACCGGCGCGACGCTGTCGCTCGACCGCAAGCAGGCGCTCGTCGCGCTGCTCGCGCGCCACCAGGTGCCGCTGATCGAGGACGACGTCTATGGCGAACTGCATTTCGACGCCGGCTGTCCGCTGCCCGCGCGCGCGTTCGACCGGCACGGGCTCGTGATGCATTGCAGTTCGTTCTCGAAGACGCTCGCGCCCGGCTACCGGATCGGCTGGGCCGCGGCGGGCCGCTTCGCCGCGCGCGTGCGGCGTCTCAAGCTGATGACCACGCTGTCGGCCAGCGTACCAGCGCAGGCGGGCCTCGCGGACTATCTCGAGTACGGCGGCTACGACCGCCATCTGCGCAAGCTGCGCGCGGCGCTCCAGGCGCAGCTCGCGCGGATGGGCGACGCGATCGCGCGCTGGCTGCCCGCCGACGTGCGCTGGACGCGCCCGGCGGGCGGCTACTTCCTGTGGCTGGAACTGCCGGGTGAGATCGACGCGATGGCGTTGCACCGGCTCGCGCTCGAACGCGGCGTCGGGCTCGCGCCGGGGCCGATCTTCTCGGCGTCGCACGCCTTCGGCCATTGCGTACGGCTCAATTTCGGCCATCCGTGGAGCGATGCGACCGACGCCGCGCTGCGTGCGCTCGGCGGCCTGCTCGCGGATCCGGCCGTGCGGCGGCATCCGGCCGAAGCCTGAGCGCCGGCGGCGAAGCGCCGCTCACCGCGCGACGGCGACCGCGAGTTTCGCGAGCGAGAACAACGTCGCGCCGAACGCCGTGACGAACACCACGATCGCGATCGACAGCCACGGCAGTTTCACGGCCGCGAGATCGGCGCGGTGCGACGCGCCCTTGCGCACGCCGAAGAAGCTCCAGAACACCATCCGAAGCATTTTGAGTAGGTTCATGATCCGCTCCTCGCCCGTTTCACCGGGCGGTTTGTCCGTGACCGATGTTCGCCCGGCAAGCGCGGCGAGAACAGCAGCAGATGACGTCGATTCGAGCGCAGCAGCCGGGCCGCCTCAGCTCACGCGCCACCACCTGGGCAGCAGGTCGCGCACCGCGCGCGTCCGGTAGCGGTCGTCGATCAGGTGGACCACGCCCTCGTCCTGCTCGGTGCGGATGACCCGGCCCGCCGCCTGCACGACCTTTTGCAGCCCCGGGAACAGGTACAGGTAGTCGTAGCCGTTGCCGAAGCGCGCGTCGAGCGCGCGCCGCATCGCCTCGTTGACGTCGTTCATCTGCGGCAGCCCGAGGGTCGCGATGAACGCGCCGATCAGCTTGTCGCCGACGAGATCGATGCCCTCGCCGAACGCGCCGCCCAGCACCGCGAAGCCGATGCCCCGCCCGTCCGCCTGGAAGCGCGCGAGAAACGCATCGCGCGCCGGCTCGTCCATGCCGGGCGCCTGCGCCCACACGGGCAGCGCCGGATGCCGCTCGCGCAGCAGGCCGACCACCTGCTGCAGGTACTCGAAGCTGCTCAGGAAGCCGAGATAGTTGCCCGGCCGCGCCGCATATTGTTCGGCGATCAGCGCGACGATCGGCTCCAGCGAACGCTCGCGGTCGCGCCAGCGCGTCGACACGTGCGCCGCTACCTTCACGGTCAGCTGCGCCGCGCGGAACGGGCCGTCGACCTCGATCCAGGCCGTGTCGGCCGGCAGGCCGAGCGTGTCGCGATGGAAATGAAACGGGTTCAGCGTGCCCGAAAACAGCACCGTCGCGTGCGCGGCCGCATGCCGGGCCGCGAGGAAGTCGGCCGGCACGACGTTGCGCACGCACAGCGTCGAGCGCGGTTTGCTCTTGCGCGCGCCGGCCGCCTGCGTGACGTCGAACAGCGAATGGGTGTCGAACTGCTCGGCCAGCGTGACGAAATGCATCGCGTCGAAACAGAAGCGCAGCACCGTCTCGTCGATCGACAGCGGCGCGTCCGCCAGCTGCTCGGTGGCCTTGCCGATCAGGTTCTGCGCGGCCGACAGCACGCGCGGCGGCACCGCTTCGAGCACCGCGTAGGCGTCCTCCTGGGTGCGGTTCAACGCGTTCCACTCGCGATTGAGCCGTTCGAGCGGCCGCGCGAGCGGCCCGTCCGTCAGCTGGCGCACGCCGGCCAGCGCGAACTGGTCGAGCCCCGCGCTGTACATCCGGCGCGCGCGCTCGAGCAGGTTGTGCGCCTCGTCGACCAGCACCCCGACGCGCCACTGGTTCTGCTGCGCGAGGCCGTACAGCAGCGCGCCGCCGCTGTCGTAGTAATAGTTGTAGTCGCCGATCACCACGTCGCTCCAGCGCGCCAGCTCCTGCGCGAGGTAATACGGACAGACCTCGTGCGCGAGCGCGACGGCCCGCACCGCCGCCCGGTCGAGCCGCCGCCCGTCGAGCGCCTCGGCCCGCGCGGCCGCGAGCTTGTCGTGGAAACCGCGCGCGAGCGGACAGGACTCGCCGTGGCATGCCTTGTCCGGATGCTCGCAGGATTTGTCGCGCGCCACCAGTTCGAGCGTGCGCAGCGGCACGCCGTCGGCCGCGCCGCCGCGCAGCGTGTCGAGCGCCTCCAGCGCGAGCGCGCGGCCCGGGGTTTTCGCGGTCAGGAAGAACACCCGGTCGAGCCGGTCCTCGCCGCACGCCTTCAGCATCGGGAACAAGGTGCCGAGCGTCTTGCCGATGCCGGTCGGCGCCTGCGCGAGCAGGCAGCGCCCGTCGCGCGCCGCGCGATAGACCGCGACCGCCAGCTCGCGCTGGCCGCTGCGGAACTGTCCGTGCGGAAACGGCAGCGCCAGCAGCGCCGCGTTGCGCGCCGCGCGATGCGCGGTCTCGCGCGCGGCCCACCCGGCGAAGCGCTCGCACTGGTCGACGAAGAACGCCTCCAGCGACGCCGCCGTGTGCGACTCCGTCAGGATCGTCTCGACCTGGCTCGCGATGTCGAAATAGACGAGCGCGACGGTCAGTTCCGCCAGCCCGCGCGCGCGGCACAGCAGATGGCCGTAGACGCGCGCCTGCGCCCAGTGCAGCGCCCGGTGGTTCGCGGGCATCCGCTCCAGCGCGCCGCGATAGGTCTTGATCTCTTCGAGGCGGTTCAGCGCCGGGTCGTAGCCGTCCGCGCGGCCGCGCACCGTGAGCGCGCCATGCGCGCCCGACAGCGTGACCTCCCGTTCATAGCCGTCGCTGCGCCGCGACGTCACCCGGCCGTGTCCGGCGATGCCTTCCTGCGCGGTCGGCGCGGGCGTGAAGCGCAGGTCGAGATCGCCGCCCCGCGCGGTGAACTCGCACAACGCCCGCACCGCGACGACGTAGCTCATGCGCCCGCCTCCTCGTCGACCTCGCGGGTCTCGCCCGGCGCATCGCGCCATTCCACGTCGAGCACGCGCACCGGCATCCCGTGCGCGACGCAGTACGACAGCCAGCGGATCTGGTTGTCCTGAAGGCGGTCGCCCGGCGCCTTCACCTCGATCAGCTCGTAGCGGCGTTCGGCCGGCCAGAAACGGACCAGGTCCGGCAGCCCCGAGCGGTTGCCGCGTATGTCCTGCAGGAGCCGCTCGAACCACAGCCGCAGATGCGCGGCCGGCAGGCAGGCGAGCGCCTGCGCGAGCAAGGTGTCGTCGAGCGCGCCCCAGAACACGAACGGCGACTGCACCCCGGCCTTCTGCGCGTAGTGGCGCAGGATCGTCTCGCGATAGGCGTCGCTGTCGAGCTGTGCGAGGCACGCGTCGAACTGCGCGGCGCGGCGCGCCCGGAAGTCGGGCGCGTGCAGGTCGGCCGGCCCGCGCTGGAACGGGTGGAAGAACGCGCCCGGCAGCGCCGCGAACACCGGCTCCCAGCACAACAGGCCGAACAGCGAATTGATCAGCGTGTTCTCGACGTAGTGCACCGGGGCTTCGTCGCAGGACAGATGGTCGCGCACCGCGGTCTCGACCGTGAAGGGCCCGGCGGGCGGCGCAAGCCGCAGCACGCCGCGCGGAATCGCCCCGGGACGCGCGGCGCGCGCGACCGGCCCGCCGGCGCGGCGACGCAGGCGCGGCAGCATGCGCGCGAGGCGCTGCGCCTCCTCCTCGCTCTCGGGCTCGCGCGCGGCGCGCTCGGCCAGCGCGAGCGCTTCCGCCTCCTGGCCGCTGCGTTCGAGCACGCGCACTCGCCGGTGACGGCTGCCGGGCCACGCGCTGCGCAGGTAGGCCGCCAGCGCGCCGGCCCATTCGCCGCGCCGCTCGCAGGTCTGGCCCACCTGGAACAGCAGCTTCGCGCGACGCGTGGCGAGCCAGGGATTGTCGGACGCGAGCGCATCCGCGGCGGCCGTCAGCGCGTCGAGCGGCGCGTCGTCCGGCCAGACGGCCAGCGCCTCGCGGCAGGCATGCAGCGCGAGATAGGCGTCGACCTCCTCGCGCCGCTGGAACGCGCGCGACGCGGGCCCGAGCGCAACCGGCTCATACTGGAACACGCCGAGATCGGCCAGCACGAATTCCGACCAGTCCTGGTACAGGTTGCCGAAGAACATCAGCCGCAGGCGATCGCACAACGGACCGACCGTCACCGCGAGCACGCGTTCGTCCGCCGCCGGATGCCATGCGGAAAACGGACGGATCTCGCCGTCGCCGATGCCGGCGCGCAGGTGCGCGAGCAGGTCGGCCTTGCGCGCGCCCGCGCCGGCCGGGACAAGGTGCGCGAGTTCCGCGCGCGTGACGAGCGCGAACAGCTGGTCGAGCGACAGCCCGGGCGCCGGATCGACCCAGCCGAGGGCGATCAGCGCGGCCGCCGCGTCGCGCGCGGGACCGATCTCGTCGTACGTCAGCTTGCTTTCGCGAAACAGCGGCCCCTTGCGCATCAGCATTCGCACGAGCAGCGCCCGCGACGCGCGCGGCAACGCGGCGAAATCGCGCAGGAACGCGCGTTCGGCGTCGTCGAACAGATCGTCGTAGCGGGCATCGAGCCACGCGAGCGCGCGCTCGAAATTCGACAGGTAGTAGAACGCGGGAGGAGACGATGGCGCGGTCGACACGGGGTGCGATCACTGTATGTTTATACAGCCGCGATGATAGCAAAAAGCGCCGGGCAAGCGGCCGCGGCGAAGGCCGGACGAGGCTCGCCCGCCTCCGAGGTTTGATATGGGCATCACACAAAAAGATTGAATTCCAACATTTCATGTGATTATATTTACAAAATTGACGCCGGCAGCCGCACCCGCCCGTGAGACCTGGACCTGGAGACAACACCAAGATGGGCAAGATCGCTGTAATCGGCAGCAACATGGTCGACCTGGTGACCTATGTGGACCGCATGCCGGTTCGCGGCGAGACGCTGGAAGCGCCCGGTTTCGAGATCGGCTGCGGCGGCAAGGGCGCGAACCAGGCGGTCGCGGCCGCGAAGCTCGGCGCGGAGGTGGTGATGGTCACGAAGGTCGGCGACGACCTGTTCGCGGACAACACGCTGCGCAATTTCGCGCAGGCCGGCATCGACACCGAGCACGTGCGGCGGGTGCCGGGCGTGCCGAGCGGAGTCGCGCCGATCTTCGTCGAGCCGGATTCGAGCAACAGCATCCTGATCGTCAAGGGCGCGAACCGCCATCTGCTGCCCGCCGACATCGACGCCGCCGCCGAGCGCATCGCCAGTTGCGCGTTGATCGTGCTGCAGCTCGAAATCGCGCTCGACACCGTGTACTACGCGCTCGAATTCGGCGCGGCGCGCGGCATCCCGGTGCTGCTGAACCCCGCGCCGGCGGTGCCCGGCCTCGATCTCGCGCGGATCGCGCAAGCCGAGTTCTTCGTGCCGAACGAAACCGAGCTGGCGATCGTCACCGGCATGCCGGTCGATTCGCCGGCCGCGATCGAGCGCGCGGCCGCCTCGCTCGTCGAGCGCGGCCTGCGCAACGTGATCGTCACGCTGGGCGCGCGCGGTTCGCTGTGGATGTCGGCGCGCGGCGCGCACCACGCGCCCGGCGTGCCGGTCGACGCGCGCGACACCACCGGCGCGGGCGACGCCTACATCGGCTGCTTCGCGCACCGCTACGTCGCGGCGGGCGATGTCGCCGACGCGATGCGCCACGCGTCCGCGTATGCCGCGCATTCGGTCACGGGCCGCGGCACGCAGAAGGCCTACGCCGACGCCGCCACGTTCGCGCGCTTTCTGCGCGGCATCGTTTTTTGACGGCGCGCCTTGCGCGCCGCCATGCAGGTTCGCTTCACGACATCCACGACGGGAAGGAGACAGCATGAGCCGAACCAGAATCGCCCAGACGCCGGACGGGTATTACCTGAACCGGACGCCCTTGTTCGCGTTCACGCTGCTGTGCTGCCTGTTCGCGCTGTGGGGCACCGCCGCGAACCTCAACGACGTCCTGATCGCGCAGTTCAAGAAATCGTTCTTCCTGTCCGATTTCGAGTCGGCGTTCGTGCAGTCGGCGTTCTATCTCGGCTACTTCTTCCTCGCGATTCCCGCCGCGACCGTGGTGCGCAAGTTCAGCTACAAGACCACGATCCTGATCGGCCTGTTCTTCTATACGGTCGGCTGCCTGCTGTTCTTCCCGGCCGCGTCGACGGCGAAGTACGGGATGTTCCTGGTCGCGTTGTTCGTGATCGCAGCCGGCCTGTCCTTCCTCGAAACCGCGGCGAATTCGTATTCGACGCTGATGGGGCCGCGCGAGACCGGCACCCGCCGCCTCAACATCTCGCAGACCTTCTACCCGTTCGGCGCGATGGCGGGCGTCTGCATGGGCAGCTTCCTGATCTTCCGCGAAGGCGACGCCTCGCATGCGCAGCTCGCGCGGATGTCGGCCGCCGACGCGCATACGCACCAGCTCGCGATGATCCAGGCCACGCTCGAACCGTACAAATGGATCGTGGTCGTGCTGGTCGCGGTGTTCGTCGTGTTCGCGCTGACGCCCTACCCGGCCTGCAAGGGCCCCGCGTCCGACGCGGGCGCGGCGCGCCGCGTCGATGCGCTCGGCACGCTCGCGCGGCTGTTCGGCAACCGCCGCTTCGTCGCGGGCATCGTCGCGCAGTTCCTGTACGTGGGCGCGCAGGTGGGCGTGTGGAGCTTCACGATCCGGCTCGCGATGCAGATCGGCGGCCTCAACGAGCGCGGCGCGTCGCGCTACCTGCTCGCGACCTTCTTCGCGTTCTTCGTCGGCAAGCTGGTGGCGACGCTCGTGATGAAGCGCGTCGGCCCGGCCAAGGTGCTGATCGTCTACGGCGTGCTGTGCATCGCGCTGCTCGCCTATACGGTCGGCGTGCACGACATCACGGCCGTCTATGCGGCGGTCGGCGTCAGCATGTTCCTCGGCCCGTGCTGGCCGACGATCTACGGGCTCACGATCGACGGGCTCGGCCGCGATACCGAGTACGCGGGCTCGATCCTCGTGATGAGCATCGTCGGCGGCGCGGCGGTGCCGCTGCTGCAAGGACTGATCTCGGATCACACGGGCGGCAACATGCAGCTCGCCTTCGTGGTGCCGCTGCTGTGCTTCGTCGTGATCGTCGGCTACGGCGTCTACTGCCTGCGCCACGCGCCTGCCGCGCTGCCGGCGCGCGCGCCGCTCGACGCCCGGCGCGTCCCGGGCGCATGAAGCGGGGCGCGCGCACGCCGCTCGCCGCGCGCCGTCGCGCCGCGCGCGGCTCAGGTCACGAGCGCCACGCCGCGCTCGCGGATCAGCTGTTCGTATTTACGGTTCAGCTGATGGTCGGACAGGATGAAATTGAAGTCGCCCAGCTCCGCGAAGTACGCGGGCCGGACCTCGTCGAACTTGGTATGGTCGACCAGCAGGAACTTGTTCTGCGAGCGCTGCATCACCTGCTTCTTCACGTCGACCTCATGGAAGTTGAAGCAGGTGACGCCGCAGCGGTCGCTCACGCCCGCCGCCGAGATGAACGCCTTCGACACGCGCACCGTGTCGAGGATGCTGGTCTCCGCGCTCGACTCGAACACCATGTTCTTGCGATGGTAGGTGCCGCCGCACAGGATCACGTTGCAATGCGGCTTCTGCTGCAGCTTGAGGAACACGTTCAGCGAATTGCAGACGGCGGTGAATTCCAGCTCGTCGGGCAGGAAATCGACGACGAACGGCGTGGTCGAGCCGCAGTCGAGGAAGATCGTGTCGCCGGTCTTCACGAACTGCGCGGCGAGCTTGCCGATCTTGCGCTTCTCCTCGATCTGCCGGTTGTTCTCCGCGCTGATCAGGTATTCGCCGATGTCGCTGCGCTGCGCGGCGAAGTGGCGCGTGATGTAGCCGCCGACCAGGCTGAGCCCGTGCGGATTGTCAGCCAGGTCGCGGCGGATCGTCATCTCGGACACGCCGAACAGTTCGGCCACCTCGCGCAGATGAATCGCGTTCTGCCCTTGCAGCACGTTCATCAACGCCTTGATCCGCTCGCCCTTCTTGGTTTCCATCCTTCGTCCTTCCGTGGTATCCGTCGCGCCGGGAAGTCTGCCCCGGTCCGCTGCAACTGCGCTATTAGTAACAAACCAGTGTTAAAACATCAACTTTCGTGTGACCCGGTTCGTCGCACGTTCCTCTGGAGTCCGTTTCATGCCTGACACCCTCACCCCGCTCGCCCGCCTGATCGACCACACGCTGCTCGCGGCGGACGCCACCGATGCGCAGATCCGCGCGCTGTGCGCCCAGGCCGCCGAGCATGGTTTCTATTCGGTGTGCGTCAACTCGGCGAACGTGCCGCTCGCGGCCGCCGCGCTCGCCGGCACCGAGGTCGAGGTCTGCTCGGTGGTCGGCTTCCCGCTCGGCGCCGGGCTCAGCGCCGCCAAGGCATTCGAGGCCTCGGCCGCGATCGGGGCCGGCGCGGGCGAGATCGACATGGTCATCAATCTCGGCGCGCTCAAGAGCGGCCGTCTCGACGACGTGAAGGCCGACATCGCGGCGGTTCACGCCGCCTGCGGCGCGACGCCGCTCAAGGTGATCCTGGAGACCGGGCTGCTCAGCGACGCCGAAAAGGTCAGCGTGTGCGAGATCTGCCGCGACCTGGGCGTCGCGTTCGTGAAGACCTCGACGGGCTTCGGCCACGGCGGCGCGACGCTCGCGGACGTCGCGCTGATGCGCCGCACGGTCGGCCCCGTGCTCGGCGTGAAGGCGTCGGGCGGCGTGCGCGACCGCGCCGCCGCGCTCGCGATGGTCGAGGCGGGCGCGACCCGGCTCGGCACCAGTTCCGGCGTCGCGATCGTGACGGACGCGGTGACCGGGGCCGGCGCGTACTGAGCGCGCGCGGCGGCCTCCCCGCGCCGTCGCCGCTTATGCGACGATAGCGTCCTTGCCGCGCCGCCGCCGCGCCCTTCGGGTCGCGCGCCGGCACGGCCCCGACCACGGCGCGCGACGCGCCAGGAGAACAGCGCGATGGACCCCAAGCGACGCGATCTGATCGGCGCGGCACTGGCCGGCGGGCTCGGCATGTTGACCGCGTCGGCGCAGGCGGCGGACGATCCCGTCGCGCGGACCTCCGGCACGCCGCCGGACGAAACGCTCGACCTGTGGCCCGGCGCGCCGCCCGACCCCTCGCCCGAGGGCGCAGGCGACGGCGAACGGCCCGGCAAGAACGGCAGCGTGTCGCATGTCGCGCGGCCGCGCCTGAACGTGTATCGCCCCGCGCGCCCCAACGGCGCGGCCGCGCTCGTGATCGCGGGCGGCGGCTACGACCATATCGAGCTGGGCAACGAAAGCACGCCTGCATGCCTGTGGCTGAAATCGCTTGGCGTCACCGCGTTCGAGCTGGTGTACCGGCTGCCCGGCCAGGGATGGTCGCGCGCCGCGCCGTTGCAGGACGGCCAGCGCGCGATGCGGACGATACGCGCGCGGGCGCGCCGAGATGCGCTCGATCCCGCGCGGATCGTCATCATGGGCTTCTCGGCCGGCGGGCACCTCGCCGGCATGACGGCGGTCGAGCCGGATGCGGCGCGCTATGCGCGCGTCGACGCGATCGACGACCAGTCCGCCCGCCCCGACTTCGCGGCGCTGCTCTATCCGGTGCTCACGCTGATGCCGCCGTTCGACCATACGCGCACGCGGCTGCATGTCGTCGGCGAGCAGCCCGGCGCGGCGGAAAGCGCGGCGCTGTCGGTCAACCTGCATGTCGATGCGGGCGCGCCGCCGATGTTCCTCGCGCAGGCGCTCGACGATCCGATCTCGCCCGTCGACAACACGCTGCTGATGTTCGCCGCGCTGCGCGCCGCGCGCGTGCCGGGCGCGCTGCATGTGTTCCAGCGCGGCGGGCATGGTTGGGGGCTCGGTGCGCCGGGCAGCGAGGAACAGGCGTGGCCGGGGTTGTTCGAGCAGTGGGCGCGGCTCAATCGGCTGGTGCGGTGAGTTGAAGCGGGGCGTGCCCAGCGCGTGCACTTGCGCGGCTTCCCGAAGGTCGCGACGCCGGCCGCCCGCTTCGCGCGCAGGTCGTTCCCGTCGCCGAGCGCCGCCGTGCGGCATGCGGGCCCGCGCGCGCATTTAGCGCCGGGCCGCATGTCGAAGTGGTCGATCGAGGTGGCGACGGCGGATTCAGTTCGACGTCGCACCGGCGAGCCCGGAACAGTCAGCGTGGCGGCGCCGCCGCCGCGATCGCCGAATGGAAACGGAATCGGAACAGGAACAGCAGCGGCCGCCTCCGTGTCGGCCCCGCCTTTCGTCTTTTCATCCGACCGATAACGACAGGCAACCGACGTTTCCTGAGGCGACGCCGCGCCTCCTCACCGCATCAGCGTGCGCCGGTACAACGCCAGCATCCCCGCCACATCGACATCGACGCACACCTCCCGCGACGGCCGCCCGTCCCACTCCTGCGCGGGCACGCCCATCTTCGCCGGCTTCTGGATCGTCTGGCCGAGCGCGAGGCCCTCGGTCACCACCCGCACCGGCCCCGGGCGCGTCGTGTAGAGATCCGGCGCGAGCACATAAGCCACCGCCGACGGATCGTGCGTGTACAGGCCGTACACCCCGTCGCTCGTCTCGTGGAACGCCTCGTAATGGCGCGACACATCCCACACGAACTGCCCGACCTCGCCCGCGTCGTCGCGCAGCGCGGCCAGATAATCGTGCGACATGATGGTCTTCTGCGTGACGTCGAGCCCGACGATCGCGAGCGGCCAGGCGGCCGACAGCACCTGGTCCGCCGCGTCCGGATCGGCATGGATGTTCGCCTCGGCGGCCGGCGACACGTTGCCGAGCACGCCGTCGATGCCGAACGCGCCGCCCATGATCACCACCTGCTTGACCAGCCCGGCGATCGCCGGGTCCGCGTCGAGCCCATGCGCGAGATTGGTCAGCGGGCCGACCGCGACCAGCGTCACTTCATGCGGATGCGCGCGCACCATGTCGATGATGAACTGGTGCGCAGGCCGCGCGTCGAGCCCCGGATGCCCCTCGAAATCCGGCGCGTCGAATGCGCCGAGCGACAGGTTGCCGAGCCCGTTGTCGCCGTGGATCCAGCCGATCGGCGGCGGCGGCGGCCGGCGCAGCGGCGCGGCCGCGCCGCGTGCGACCGGCACGCCCGGCGCGAAGCGGCTCGTCAGGTACAGCGCATTGCGCGTCGTCGTCTCGACGGTCGCGTTGCCGAACACGCTCGTCACGCCGAGCAGTTCGATATCGGGATGGCAGGCCTGGAAAACCAGCGCCATCGCGTCGTCGACACCCGGATCGGTGTCATAGATGATCTTGTGCAAACTCACGGGAAATCCTTGGTCAGCCGCGGCGCCCAGCCGCCGCGGGTCATGCGGGTCGGCGCCATGATACCGCCGCGGCCGTCGCCGCGCACCCGCGCCCGATCCGCTGCAGGGAGGGCGCGCGCTCAACGCCGTTCGTCGCGTTCGCCGGGCTTGCGCGGCCGCCATGCGAGCAGGCCGGCCCCCGCGCCCACCGCGATCGTGACGAGATAGCCGGCCAGCCGCGCGAGCGTCACGGCGTCCGCGCCGGCCAGCCGCGCGAGCGACAACCCCGCGGCCGCGACGAAGAGGAAGGCGAACAGCCATTTCACGATGTCTGTCTCCAATCGGTTGCCTGTCTTCCGTTATAGACGCCCCGCGCACGATCCGCCGTCCGCGGCGCGACGCATTCCCGCCGCGCCGCGCCCTCGCGTCATCGTCGTCGAACGGGGTATACGCGATGTTGCGCGTCAAAAAAGATTGCTTAGAGTGCAGCGAGCAATCCGGCCGACAAAGCGGTCGCCGCGTTGCGCGACGCCTTGCGCGTCGTCGGGCCGTCCAGGCGGCCACCCGATCAGTTGCGTTGTCCGACAGCGTTGTCGGAGGAACGGTACGGCAAAGAAGCCCTTGTCTCGCGCGTCGAGACAAGGGCTTTTTTTGGGTTCATCGCGGATTACCGGGAAACGCAGCGCGGATTTTGAGGAAGAAATATTCCTCGTCGCGGTAGCCACAAGCCCGGCGTTTGATGACCTTGATGGTGTTGTTGATGCCTTCGACGACCTGGTATTGAGCGGGTGCCTGCAACGAGCCGGAATGCCGTGCCAGTCGCTCTGCGGGCGCTCAGCGAACAGTTTGAGCGGCGCAATGCCGCTCTGCCGAGCCTGTCGATTCCGTGGCTGGAGGACGACGCGCGCCCGCCGCTGATCGCGGTCACGACTTACGAGAGCCCGACGATCCTCGAATTGCTGCTGCGGATCGACGCCCAAAGCGCGGTGACGACGCCCGTGCGCTCGTTCGGCCTGTTGAGCGCGATGGCGCTGGCCTGCCATCAACATCGCCGCGACGACGACTATCGGCGGCGCATCGCGCAGCTCGAGCAGCGGCTCGCGTCGGTCCGGACCTTGCAGGACGCCAAGGCGCTGCTGATGCAGGTGCACGGGATCAGCGAGGAGGAGGTCTATCAGCAGATCCGCTCGCAGGCGATGGAGAAGCGCATCGCGATCCACCAGCTGGCCGAGCAGATCGTGCAGGCGCATGCGCTGCTGAAGCGGCCCGGGCAGGCCTCGCGCGGCCTGCCCGGGCGCGCGGCTCGCCCTAGCGCGGGGTCAGGCCCAGCTTGCACAGGAACGTGCCGGCTTCGATGCGGCGATGCGCGTCGGGCGCCTGCTCGAACGGCCAGGTCTCGCTGATCGACAGCAGCGGCTGCTCGGCCATCCAGGCGTGCATCGCCTCGGTGGCCTCGGCGAACCGAGGGGTTTTCAGGTAGTCCGTCGCGGAAAACAGCTTGAGGCCGTAGGTCTTGCCGAGCGCGAACGGATCGAAGGCCGCCTTGCCCGCGACATAGCCGTACAGGACGATCTCGCCGAAGCGCGACACGATCAGCGGATCGCGATTCACGGTCGGGCCGCCGACGCCGTTGAACGAATAGCGCACGCCCTCGCCGCCCGTCGCGTCGAGCACGGCGTCCACGTAATCGGTCGACGACGTATCGAACGCGCGCGCCGCGCCGATCGCGCGACAAAACGCGACCTCCTCGCTCCCGCGGCACAGGGCGATCACCTCGCAGCCGGCCGCCTTCGCGAGCTGCGTGACCATCGCGCCCATGCCGCCCGCCGCGCCGTGCACGGCGACCGCGTCGCCGCGCCGCACGTTCACGACCGCATGCAGCACGAGGTGCGCCAGGCGGAAGTTCACGAGGTAGACGAGCCCCTCGCGAAACGCCACGCGATCCGGCAGGCGTTGGATATCGGCCGGCGGCCCGGCATTCGCGCGCCCGGGCGGCGCGCCGCCCGGCGAGGTCAGCACGTATTCGGCATAGCACCCGCCTGACGGGACGAGCGCCATGACGCGCGCGCCGACCTCGTAGCCCTTCACATCGCGGCCGCAGGCGGCCACGACGCCCGCCACCTCGCGCCCCGGAATCCAGGGCACTCGGGTCGGCGTGAAGTAGCTGCCCTTGCGCGCCTCGACATCGCCGTAGATGATGCCGGCGATCTCGGTGCGGATCAGCACGTCGTCGTCGCCGACCGTCGGCACCGGGCAATCGACCACGCGCAGGTTCTCGGGCGGCCCCACCGCATCGATGCGCACGGCGCGCATCGTGGCGGGGCGTGTCTCATGTTGACGGCTCATGCGGGTCCTCGACGCGTTGAGTGAGCGCGCCGCCCGGCCGGGCGGCGCACGAGGCCACCCCGCTTACCCGCGCGCCCCGTCCGCGCGCTGATGCGGATAACCGTCGCCGAGTTTCCACGGGAAATAATGCAGATTCCAGGCATTCTGGCAATTCGCATAAAGCGCAAGCGAATTCAGCAGCGAGAAATACTCGTCCTTGGTTTCAAGCAGATCAAGCGCCGCAATGACGCGCTGCGTAAAATCCCATAATTCATCAAGGCCGCAATAACCGAGGAATTCGGCCGGGGTGCGGATGAAATTCGCCGTGATCGTCTTCAAGACGCCGAGCGTCAGGTCATTCGCGCGGCTCAGGCGCACCAGCCCATTGAGCGCGCAATAGCCGAGCGGCCGGGTTTCGCCGTTGACGAACACCAGCGTGGACAGGTACTGGTCGTAGCTACCCGCGCCGCTGCGAATCCGGCCCTCGTGCAGATCGAGGATGTCCTTCGGCGGGTCGATCCAGATACGCTGGGTCGCCGCGCGAATGTCCTCGGTCAGTTGCCGGACCTCGGGGGAGCCGGTCACCGGCTCCCATGCCAGCGTGCCCTTGTCGGCCGGGCCGCCCTTGCGCGAGATATGCGCGATGATCGGCTCCTTCGTGCGGCAGGCGGCGTCCCAGCAGGCCCGGCCCGCTTCGCGCAGCAGCGGCAGATGCTCCGGAATCACCCGGCCGATCGGCGCGGCGGGAATGTACTCACTGAGCGGCCCGTACTTGATCGCCAGATGCTGCAGTTGCGAGAGGAACAGCGTCCCGTCCTCCGACAGCGTGCGGTCTTCCTTGTATTCCGCCGCCGTGTAGATCAGTTCGGGAAACGGAGCGAGGTGATACAGGTGGTTGCCCGACACGAGCGCGTGATTCTGCAGGCTCGTGTACGGTAATTTCTCCCACAGCAACGAAGCGAGCCGCGGATTTTTTTCATATTCCAGCGTCGCGGTTACCGTGATGTCGATTGGCATCCATTTCAATTCAATCTGATGCATCGCGTTGTCTCCCGTCAAACTCATTTAAGGAAATGCGATGCGGATTGTAATGCCGCCGAATATTCGAAACCAGGGGTTTTTACATTATCGGAAAATTTACCATTCATTCCCGATTTTAAATTCTAAAAATATAAATAAGCGCGATCAGAATTCAATGCGAAAGCGACACCGGTTTCACGAAATCGATCAAATCAATCGTCCGCGCCGATGATTCGGTGACGGGCGGGCCTGCCGGCCCGCCCGTCCCTTGTTCAGCGCATGTTGCCGGTATGCCCGAGCGAATAGCGCCCCGGCTGCGGCCAGACCGTCAGGCCGTGCGGCTCCATGCCGACCGGAATCGACTTGACCTCGCCGCTCGCGGTGTCGATCGCATAGACCACGTCGTCGAACCGGCCGGACAACCACAGCGTCGCGCCGTCCGCGCTGACGTTGCCCATGTCGGGGCTGCCGCCGCCCGGGATCGGCCAGGTCACGCGCACCTTGCGCGTCGCGAAATCGATCACCGACACGCTGCCCTGGCCGTGGCGCGGCCCGTGCACGCGATTGGAGCCGCGATTCGCGACATAGAGCCGGGTGCCGTCGCGGCTTGGATACAGCCCGTGCGTGCCCACCCCCGTCTTGATGAAGCCGATCTTCTCGAAACGGTCGCCGTCGACGAGGTAGACCCCGTCGGCCATCATGTCGGCCACATAGAACACCTTGCCGTCCGGCGCGACGCGGATGTCCTGCGGCATGCCCTTGCTCGCGAGTTCGAGGTAGCCCAGCACCGTGCGGTTCACGAGATCGATCTTCGCGAGCTTGCCGCCGAATTCGCAGGTAAACAGCGCATAGCGCCCGTCGATCGAGAAATCGGCGTGGTTGATACCCTTGCATTCGGGCACCGCCAGGCTCGACTTGAGCGCCATCGTGTGCGCGTCGCGGAAATCCAGCCGCGCATGCGCCTCGGCCACCACGATCGCTTCCTTGCCGTCCGGCGTGAAATACATGTTGTAGGGATCGTCGACCGGCACCGCCTTGCCCGGCTTGCCGGTCTTCGGGTCGATCGGCGTCAGGCTGCCGTCGGTGCGGCCTTCCGCGTTGTTGGCGACCCACAGCGTCTGCAGGTCCCACGACGGCACCACGTGCTGCGGGCTGCGGCCGACCGGGAAGCGGTCGACGACCTTGTAGGTGGCCGGATCGATCACGTAGACGTCGTTCGAACGCAGGTTCGGCACGTACACGCGCGGCAGCGCGCCCGCCACCGCCGCGCTCATGCGGCCGGCCTGCGCGTCGCCGTAGAGATTGTCCGGGTTCGTGACGGGCGGCATGCCGGGCACGGTGGCGATCGGGGCCGCCGCGACCGCGCCGGCTCCGGCGAGCAGGGCCGCCAGGACGGCGGCGAGCCGGGCGCGACGGAATCGGGCGGCGCTGCAACGATAGGATCCTTGCATGGGAACGTCCGTTTTCGATTGATACGGTTGAGTGACGTGAGACGACCGGAAGCGCGACCGGGCGGGCCGGCGCGCGTCAGCGGGCTGCGGTTTCCGCGCGGATCGCGTCGATCGTGCGCGATACGATCGCGTTCACGCCCAGTTGGCCCAGTTCAACGCTGGACTGGCGCGGATCGCCGCCGTAAACGCCGTCGGCCGCTCCAGGCTTGGGCGCGGCGCGCAGCTTGTCGAGCCTCACCATGCGCGGGGCGACCGCGAGCAGCAGCGAGGTGTCGGCGAGCCCCGCGTGGGTGCCGATCGCGGCGTCGGGCACGCCATGCTCGCGCAAGAGCCGCGCGTAGCCGTCGGAACTCGTTCCGTAGTATTCGGGCGGCACGAACGCGCGCGCGCCGGACCCGGCCCAGGTCTTGTTCAGTTGCGCGACCACGCGGCGCACGTCGTTCTGATAGCCGCCGTGATCGCCGAGAAACACGACGTTCGTGAAGCCGTGCACCTTGAAACTGTTCGCGGCCGATTCCAGCAGCTTCTCGAAGGTGTCGTCGCTCACGGTGATCGTGCCGGGAAAGCGCATGTGCGAGGTCGGCGGCGCATAGCCGCCCTCGGGAACGTAGGCGATCACGGGCGCGACGAGCGCATTGCCAAGCCCTTCGGCAATGCGCTCGGCCAGCACCCTGACGCGCGCGTTGTGCTTGCCGAGCGCGACGTACGGGCCGCTCTGCTCGGTCCCGCCGATCGGGATGAGGATCGTGGTCTTGCCCGCGTGGATCGCGTCGCGCAGCTCGGTCCAGGTGAAATCCTCGAGTTGCACGCCGGGCGCGGCTTGCCCCGACGCGATCTGCGCGCCGACCAGCAACGCGGCGCACATCAATGCTTTCAGCATGAAGCGTGACATCCTGATTCCTCTCGTTCGGTGCAAGACCGAGGTGCGGTGATCCGGAGATGAAAGACGCGGGCGGCGAGGAGCGCCTGGGCGGCGTCGAGCGCTGCGCGCTGGAAATGGTAGCGCGTTCCGCGCCCGGATGGATGAACGAACCGGCAGGATCGTTGATCTGGCGCGCCGAGGCTCGGCCGGCCGTGGGGGCCGTGGGGGCCGTGGGGGCTATTGATGCCGTCGAGCCAAAACGGCGGGAGTCACGCCCCCACGATGGCGCGGCCCGCGATGCCGCTCAGGACGAGACGCCTGCGCGCGGCCGCGCTTCGCCGTTGGTCCGGGCGAGCGTTCCGTGCGCCGCCCGGCGATCAGCCGGGCGGCCGGGCCGGCGCAAGCGGCGGCGTCAATGCGCGCCGGCGAGCCCCAGATAGGTCACCCGCGCCGGATCGCGCGCGTCGATGACAACCCTCACCCGCTCCCCCGCGCGCGGCATGTTGCCGAGATCGACGTACTGCCGGATCGTGACGTCCCGGGACACGCCGTGATCGCTGATGCGCAGCACCATCCGCATCTGCGGCACCTGATTGAGCGTCACCCCCGT
>NZ_JBXAPG010000066.1:0-29127 GCF_058803765.1 Burkholderia sp. GW821-FHT14F03 | reverse complement strand
GAGACGATCGCATCCTGGGCCGCCGCGTCCTTGCTCTGGGTCCAGGTGTGAGCCCCGTCCATCACCTTCGACGGGCCGCCCGTCGGATCGACCACCGACTGCACCGCGAACTTCGACAGGCCGCCGTCGTCCTTGACGTTGCTGACGTCGATGTTGATGACGTTCGCGCTGCCCGAGGCGACCGTGCGCAGCACCAGGTGCGCGCCGTCAGTGCCGTTGACGACCGTGGCCGTCACGCCCGGGTTCTTTTGCGAGGCGTTGATGGCGGCGGCGATGCCGGCCGGGGTGTTGTTCTCCGGGGTGATGTCGAGCGCCATCGACTTGTCGCCGACCTTGAGCGTCATCGTGCCGGTGCCGAGCTTCTGCTTCGGATCGAACGCGCTCGACACGAGCGTCTGGGAATTCGCGACCTGCTTGACTTCCACCTGGTAGCTGCCGGCCGTCGCGCCCTTCTCGGTGGTGGCCGTCAGGCCCTTGCCCGATGCGTTGACCGCGAATTTCTGCTGCAGCGTGCCGTCGGACAGCGAGGTCAGCGCCTTCTGCAGCGACGTCAGTTCGTTGCGCAGGCGGCCGAACGCGGCGGACAAATCGTTGTTCCGGGTGGTGGCGGCACTGATCGCCACGTTCAGGCCGGCCGTCTTGCCCTTGACCAGCACGGCGACCAGCCCATCGACGTCCAGATTGCTCTTGCCCGTGGCGCCGTTGATGATCGACTGCGCCGCGTCCTGCAGCGCAGAGTTGGAATTGATTGCCGTGTTGTTGGTTAAGCTGTCGATCGCCATGGACTACCCCCGCAAGTTGATTAATCTGACCATTACGACAGTAATTTTCGGAAAGATTAACGTAATACTTTAGCCCTGGATGCGAAAATTTCTGCGTAATCGGCATCCTGCCCTCGTTTTACGCGACGCCGCGTTGATATTTGTCGCTGCAGGTTGCACATTTGGAAACAATCCTGCCTCCTCCGTCCCGGCCCCGGGCGGCCAGGGTCGAGGCGCGAAACCGCCGCGCCCCGACTTCTTTCCCGCCGCTTCGGGTCTTTTTCGCCGCGCAATGTTGCCGATCTCCCTGCATCGGTTCATCCGCCGCCGTCGGCGGCCCGCCGATTGCGCTCGACCAGCGCACGCACGAGCGCCCAGTCCCGGTCGTCGCAGAAATCGAACAGCAGCGTGCCGCACGGGCCCGCGCACGCGGCCAACCGGGCCGCCAGCCGGGCATGGATGCCCACGCTGGCCGCGTCGCCGAGCGCGACCACCGACGGATTCGCCCCCATGCCGGTGCCGCTACAAAAATTCACGACCCAGCGGCCGGCCTCGACGAGCCGCGCCGTGTCCGCCAGCAGCGCATCGATCGCGCGCCACTTGTAATCGAGCGAGGCGCGCACCGGCACCCGGTATTCGTCCTGGATCGAGAACGCCGCGCCGGGCGCGTCGATGGTGAAACTGGCGTTGTCGGGCCACGCCGACGCGTCGAGCCCGAGCGGCTGCCCGCTTGCGAAGCGGCGCAGCAGCACGATCGCGCCGCGCGCCGCGCCGAGCGTCGACGCCACCGGCTCCAGCCGCCAGCGCAGGCGCGCATGGCGCTGCCGGTAAGCCGCGAAGGTCTGCGCGAAGGTCCGAGTGCAGGCGCGCGGACCGCACTCGTCCTTCACCGACATCACGATGGCTTCGCCCGGATGCGCGGCGAGAAAGCGCGCGCAGTCGTCGAGCACGTCGTCGAACATCAGCCCGAGCGGGATGCCGCCATGATTGATATGGAACAGGTCCCGCTCGTGCCGGCAGCGGATGTCGAGCACCCGCACGCCGTGGCGCAGCTGCGCGTCGAGCGGGGCCGACTGGGTGCGGGCGAGCGCGTCGTCGACGGTATACGCACAGGTGTCATGACTCCCGGCTAAGGTAAGCGCCTGGAGCGCCCGGCTGTCGTCGAGCGCCGCCATCCAGTCGGACAGCGGCAAGGAGGCATCGGTCTGGCAATGGGTCATGGAAAATGGCCGGCGATGGCAAGGCGGACCGGCGCGCCGGCACGCGCCGTCCGGATGGATCAATCAATACTTCGCGGGTGCGGCCGCGCGGCGCGTGCCGCGCGGCCGTATCATGTGTCGCCGCCCGGGCGCCGCCGCTGCGCGCCGGGCCTCGCCCCTTCGATCGCGCATGGCTGACAAACCGAACAAGCACTGGGTCACCGCCTCCGACGTCGCGCTGCGCGCCGGCGTCTCCCGCTCCGCCGTCTCCCGCGCCTTCTCGCCGACCGCGAGCATCGCGCCCGAAACCCGCGAGCGCGTGATGCGCGCCGCGCGCGCGCTCGGCTACCAGGTCAACCTGATCGCGCGCGACATGATCACGCAGCGCAGCAGCATGGTCGGCGTCGTCACGGCCGGCTTCGAGAATCCGTTTCGCGCCAAGCTGCTCGCGGACATCCTCACCGCGCTCGGCCGCTATGCGCTGACGCCGCTCGTGATGAACGCCGAGGATCCGCGCCAGATCAAGCACTCGCTCGAAATGCTGCTCAGCTACCGGATCGCGGGCATCGTGATGACCTCGGCCTCGCCGCCGCTGCGGCTCGCGCGCCAGTACCTCGACCACCAGATTCCGGTCGCGATGATCAACCGCGCGTCGAACCTGCCGGGCGCCGACGTGGTCGTCAGCGACAACGCGGCCGGCGCGGCGCACGCCGCCCGGCTGCTGACGCGCGCCGGGGCGCGCCGGCTCGCGTTCGTCGGGCCGGTCGAGACCAGCTACAGCGCACTCGCGCGGCATGCCGAGTTCGCGCGCTTGGCGCCGGAGGGCGGCTTGCCGCCCGTCGCGCTGCTCGATACGCCCGCCGACACTTACGCATCGGGCGTCGCGGCCGCGCACCGGCTGGCCGCGCTCGACCCGCGTCCCGACGGCGTGTTCTGCTCGTCGGACCTGCTCGCGCTCGGGCTGATCGATACGGCGCGCCACCATTACGGCCTGAGCGTGCCCGGCGACCTGTGCGTGATCGGCTTCGACGACATTCCGGCGGCCGGCTACGACACCTATCAATTGAGCACGATCCAGCAGGACACACACGGGCTCGCGAATCAGGCCGTCGACATGCTCGCGGATCGCATCGATGCCTACAGCGGCGATTCCCGCACGCGCGTCGTGCCCGTCACGAGCGTGGTGCGCAAGACCTGCGGCTGAGGCGCGCGGCGCGCCGCTCAATGGACGCGGCGCCCGGTTTCCCGGTCGAACAGATGCAGGTGGGCCGGCGGCAGATGGAGTTCGAGCGCGTCGCCCGGCGTCGCGCGCAGGCCATGCGGCAGCCGCACCGCGACGCTCGCGTCGCCCCACGCGCCGAACGCGAGCGTATCCGCGCCGAGCATCTCGACCAGTTCCACCGGCAGCGCCGCCCGCGCACAGCCCTCGGCACGGCCGAGCCCGAGATGCTCGGGACGTATGCCGAGCACGTAGCCCCGCCCGGGCCGAAGCCCGTCCACCCGCCGCCATGCCTCGGGCAGCGCGAGCGAGGGGCCGCCGTCGACCTCGAACGCCCCGCCGTCGGCCGCGAGCCGGCCCGGCAGCAGGTTCATCGGCGGCGCGCCCATGAAGCTCGCGACGAAGGTGCTGCCCGGGCGCGCATAGATCTGCTCGGGCGTGTCGATCTGCTCGACCCGCCCCTGGTTCAGCACGACGATGCGCTGCGCGAGCGTCATCGCCTCGACCTGGTCGTGGGTCACGTACAGCGTGGTGGTCGCGAGCCGCGCATGCAGCCGCCGCATTTCGACGCGCAGCTGCGCGCGCAGGCGGGCATCGAGATTCGACAGCGGCTCGTCAAACAGGAACAGCGCCGGCTCGCGCACGATCGCGCGCCCCATCGCCACGCGCTGCCGCTGGCCGCCCGACAATTCGCCGGGCTTGCGCGCGAGCAGCGCGTCGAGCGCCAGCATCCGCGCCGTCTGCGCGACCCGCGTGCGGATCGCATCGGGCGCGACGCCGCGCATGCGCATCCCGAACGCGATGTTGTCCGCGACCGTCAGATGCGGATACAGCGCGTAGTTCTGGAACACCATCGCGACGTCGCGATCGCGCGCGTCGATGTCGTTGACCCGCCGCCCGCCGATGCGGATCTCGCCCGAGGTCACGCTGTCGAGGCCCGCCGTGAGCCGCAGCAGCGTGGATTTGCCGCAGCCGGACGGGCCGACCAGCACGACGAATTCGCCGTCGGCGACGTCTAGGTCGATGTGCTGCAGCACCGGCTGCCGGAGCGCGCGGGTCTTGCGAACCGCGTTGAGCGTGAGTGTCGCCACGGGGATTCCTGGTTGTCTGTGCCAAGGCGCCGCGCCCGGCGAAGCGGGCGCGGCGCGTGCGGAGCGGGACGCGGTTGCGTCAGAAGCGATGCAGCATCCCGCCGCCCACGACGATCTGCGTGCGCGTCGACGCGGGCGTGCCATTGAAGCCGTCGCCGACCGAGGCGGTCGCGTCGATGATCTGCGTGCCGTTCGAGCCGATCGTCTTGCCGTTCGCGCGCTGGAACGCCTCGCCCAGATACAGCCCGGTGCGCTTCGACAGGCTGTAGTACTGGGTCAGCGACAGCTGGTGATACTGCGCGGCGCTCGTGATGCCGTTCGACTGGGTCGCGCGCGTGTAGCTGTAGCCGCCCGCGAGATCCCAGGTCGCGCTCGGCTTCCAGTGCAGCGCGATGCCGCCGGTGTTGAAGGTCGCGGTATTGCGGAACGCCGAGCCGGCGCCCGGCAGGTACTGCACGTTCGAATACGACACCGACACGTCCCACGCCGAGGAGAACTGATAGCCCGCCGTCACCGCCACGCGCTGCTGCGCCTGCGCGGTCTGGTAGCCGTTGTTGATCGCCGACACGCCCGGCTGGCCGCCCGAGCTGGTCGTCGAATCCGCGCCCCACGCGCCGCCGCCGGGCGTGGAGTTGTTGACGCGCTGGAAGCCGGCCGCGATGCCGAGCGGCCCGTTCAGGTATTGCAGCGCGGCGCTCCAGGTGGAGCCGCGGTTGACGCTGCCGGCGACGCCGCCCAGCGCGTACGACCCGCTCACGGTGAAGCCGCCGATCTTCGGGGACGTGTAGACGAGCGAGTTGTTCGCGCGGATCGTGGTGTCGAGCGAGTCGATATCGCCCGGGTGCGCGCCGAAGAAGCCCGTGAGCCAGGTGGTCGGGCTGTACGGCGACAGCAGCGTGTAGTACGCCGTGTACTGGCGGCCGGCCGTCAGCGAGCCGTAGACGGGGTTGGTCAGGCCGACCCACGCCTGGCGCGTGAAGATGCCGCCCGCGAACTGCGCGGTGCCGTTGGTCGTGCTGACGCCGGACTCGAGCTGGAAGATCGCCTTCGTGCCGCCGCCGAGATCCTCACCGCCCTTCAGGCCGAACCGGCTGCCGGCCCAGGCGCCCGTCGACATCGTCACGGCCGAACGGCCGCCCGAGGTCGAGCCGCGCGTGGTGCTGCTGTTCTGGTAAACGATGCCGTTGTCGAGCACCCCGTAAAGCGTGACGCTGCTCTGGGCATGCGCGGCGGCGGCCGCGAAACCCGCTGCTGCGAAAACGACCATGCGCTTGTTCATTTATGCTGGACTCCTAATGGTTGTATGGCGGGCGCGACGGCGTCCGGCCGGATTCAGGTGCCTCTCGCGCCCGGACCGTCGCGCGGCCCGGGCTTTGTTCGATCTATTTGAGCCCGCCCGCGAAACCGCGCAGCAGGTAGCGCTGCACGTAGCCCGCCACGGCGAGCGTCGGCAGCGACGCGATCAGCCCCGCGCTCATCAGGTCGCCCCAGTCGATGCCGTTTTCGGTCACGTAGCCGGCGATCGCGAGCGGCAGCGTGAAGCGGCTCGGCGTCGACACGAACAGCAGCGCGAGCAGGAATTCGTTCCACGCGGCGATGAACACGAAGATCGCCGTCGCCATCAGCCCCGGCGCGCACAGCGGCAGCACGATATGCAGGAGACGGCGCGCGAGGCCCGCGCCGTCGAGGCAGGCCGCCTCCTCGTATTCGACCGGCACTTCGCGTACGAACGACAGCAGCATCCAGATCGCCATCGGCAGCGTGTAGATCTGGTACGCGAGCATTAGCCCGGGCAGCGAGTCGAGCAGATGCAGGGTTTTCGCGAGCGTGAACAGCGGCACGGCGATCGTGATCGGCGGCATCAGCTTCAGCGCGAGCACCAGGAGCAGGAACAGCAGGTCGAGCCGCGCCGGGAAGCGCAGCCTGGCGAGCGCGTAGGCTGCCGGAAACGCGAGCGCCAGCGACAGGATGGTCGCACCGCTGCTCACGAGCAGCGAATTCGCGACCTGAACGCCGATCCCGCTGGCCCAGACCGCCGAGAAATGCGCCAAGGTGGGCGCGGCCGGCCACAGCCTCAGCGGATGATCGAGCCGTTCGAGCGTCGGCATGAAGGCCGCGCCGAGCATCCACAGACAAGGCAGCAGCAAGGCGAGCAGCGCCGCGCCGCGCAAGGCGCCAAGCGCCATCCTGCCCATCGCGCGGGCGGCCGGACGCGGCGGCGCGGCCTGTGCCGGCGCACCCATCAGTTGCCCCGCTTGCGAAACGATAGCCATACATATCCCGAGACGAGCACGGCCGACGCCGCGAGCATCAGGACCGCCGCCGCGCTGGCCGGCCCCTGGTTGAAGAAGCGGAAGCCCGTGTCGTAGACATAGGTCGACAGGGTCTGCGTCGCGTTGCCCGGCCCGCCGCCCGTGAGCGCGTAGACCTTGTCGAACAGCTTGAAGGTGTCGATCGAGCGCAGCAGCAGCGCGAGCGCGATCTGCGGCGCGGCGAGCGGCAGCGTGATATGGGCGAGGCATTGCCAGTCGCTCGCGCCGTCGGTGCGCGCGGCCTCGTACAGCTCGCGCGGAATCGCCTGCAAGCCGGCCAGGATGATCAGGAACGCCATCGGCGTCCATTGCCACACGTCGACCAGGATCAGCGACCAGATCGCGAGCTGCGGATCGGACAGCCAGCGCACGCCCGGCAGGCCGACTGCCGCCAGCAGCGCGTTCAGGAAACCGTTGTAGTTGAGCCAGTTGCGCCAGATCGCCGAACACACGAGCGTCGACAGCATCATCGGCAGGATCGCGAGCGGCAGCGCGATGCGCCGGCCCGGAAACACGCGCACGAACAGCAGCGCGAGCCCGAAGCCGAGCGCCACCTCGGCGAGCGAGGCGACCACGGTGAAGTGCAGCGTATTGGCGAAACTCGCCGCGAAGGCGTCGTCGCCGAGCACCGCCCGGTAATGCGCGAGCCCCGCGAACACCGGGCCGCCCGCCCCGCCGCCGCGCAGGAACGAGTCGGCCAGCACCCGCGCCACCGGATACAGCGCGAGCACGCCGAGCACCAGCAGCGCGGGCGCGGTCAGGAACGCGAGCGGCGGGATGCCGCGCAGCGATTTCATCGGTTCGACTCCCGCGTGCGGGACGCGCGCGTCACTGGCTGCCCGCCGCGAGCGCCTGCGCCATCTTCTGCGCGGCCTGGCGCAAGGCGGCGTCCGGCGCGCTCTGGCCCGTCAGCGCGAGCTGCAGCTGGTCGCCGAGGATGCTTTCGAGCTGCTGCCAGTCCTTCACGCGCGGCCGCGCGCGGCCCGCCTCGAGCGCCTTCAACTGGTCCGGATACCAGCGGAACTGCTTGACCAGCGCCGGATCGGCGAACACGCTGCGGCGGGTCGGCGGCAGGCCGAGCGCCGCGAGGCGCGTCTGCGTGTCGCGCGACGTCAGATAGGCCAGGAACGCCTGCGCGAGCGGCGCGTGCGGCGCATCCTTCGGAATCGCCATCTGCCAGATGCCGAGCATCGGCGCCGGGCCCGTCACCTGCCCCGGCGGCGCCTGCAAGCCGATCTGCGCGACGACCCGCGACTGCTGCGGATCGTCGAGCGCCGGAATCCATGCCGGCCACACCTCGATCGCCTGCGCCGCCGCGCCGCGCTGCAATGCGTCGCGCACTTCGGCCGCGCCGTAGACGTCGACGTCGCGCGGCGCCCAGGGCTTGAGCGCGAGGAACGTCTTCAGGGCCGCGCGCGCCTGCGGCGTGTCGATCGCGACCTTGCCGTCGCGGTCGAGCACATCGCCGCCGTACGCCCACAGGATCGGCAGGAAGCCCGTCACGACCGGATTGCCCTTGGTGCCGCGGAACACCACGCCGGCCGTCTGCTTGTCCGCCGTCCCGATGGTCTGCGCGATCTTCAGCACATCGTCCCAGGTGCGCGGCGGCTGCAGTTTGTATTTCGCGAGCAGATCCTTGCGGTAGGCGAACAGCTCGACGTTGCCGACCACCGGCAGCGCATACAGGCCGCCGGACGCGGCGCGGCCGAGCGCGACCGTCGACGGCACGAGGTCCGCGTCCGCGAGCGCCCCGGGCAGCGGCTTCAGCCAGCCGTTGCCGATGAATTCAGGCGCCCAGGTGTCGTCCATCATGATCAGGTCGTACGCGCTCGTCCCCTCGCGCAGCGACAGCTTGAGCTTCTGGTACAGGCCGCTGTTCGGCAGCTTCAGCAATTCGATGTCCGCGCCCGGGTGCAGCTTCGTGAAGCCGGCGACCGCCTCGGCGAGGCCCTTGCCATAGATGTCGTCGCGTCCCGCGATCACGAGGTCCGCCGCGCTCGCGCCGAGGCTCGTGACGGTAAGGGCGATGGCGACGGATAACGCGCGCAGGCGGCTGGACAGTTTCATCGGGTCTCTCTCGGGTGAACGCCGCGTGGCTCGCGACAGGATTGCACACGTGTGCAACGCCGGATCCAACTCACGGCGATCGACACGGGCGCCATTGTCGCGGCCCATCGTTAAAGATTTATGGCATCGGTTTCCTGGAAGTGCGTCGGGAGGTGCGCCGGCCGCCACGCGGCGGCCGGCCGTTCAGGCGCCGGCGCGTGGCGCGCGTTCGAGGGTTTCGCGCGGCGTATGGCCGAATTCGGCCTTGAAAACCCGACTGAAGTGCTTCTCGCTGACGAAGCCGTGGCACCACGCGATCTCCGCGATGCGCATCTTCGGTCGCGCCGGATCGGCCAGGATCTCGCGGATCCGCAGCAGCCGCTCGCGCTGCACGACCCGCATCACCCCGCCCGACGGCGCGAACAGCTGGTACAGCTTGGAACGCGAGATGCCGACGTCCTTGCAGATCCGCTCGGGCGTGAGGTCGGCGCTGGACAGGTTGCTGTCGATGTAGCGCTGCACGCGCTGAAACAGCACCGTGTTGGGCGGCGCTCGCCCTTCGTCGCGCGCGGCGTCGGGCAGCGGGCGCAGCCCTGCCCGCATCAGGCTGTTGGTTGCCTGGATCACGTGCGGGGTCTCCGCCGCGCTCAGGTGCGGCAGATGCTTGCGCAGCGAGCACAGGTAGTCGAACAGCAGTTCGCTCGCGGCGTCGGAGACCTGCAATTCCGCCGCCGGCCCCTCAAGGGGATCCGGTTGCCCGGGCGGCGCAGCCACGCCCGGGTGCGTCGCCTGCCCATCACGGGCCTCGGCGGCCTCGCGGCGCGCGTCCGCCGCGGCAAGCGACCGATGCACCAGCGCGGCGTGCCCCCCCGCCGCCTCCAGGGCCGCCCCCGGTTGCCCAGCATCCTGCTTAGATATGTCGTCCATTGACGGTACCCCAGCCTGTCCGGTCGACAGCACGGAGCGGGCTCTCAGCCGCTGCGCACGCCGGCAGGCATCGTTTCCTTTCTTCATTGCGCGCACTGCGTCGTCGCGCTTGTCATGTGGAATGTGATGCCCCGCTCCAGATTGAAACCGGCAACGAAGCCCACCGCCCGCCCACCTGTGAAAACCCCTTCGACTTACGCCCAATCACAATAAAACATGTGCAGATCGCACCGCGACTTTGCATGTCGAATTGCCCGGGATAATCGCCCACGGGATTAACTTCCGCTCGCTTCCACTTAACTTTGTTTGATATGACACGTCTGAAAACAAGCTTTCAGGCGACTTGAACCAGATCCGATGACTATCCTTCCATGCAAGGAAATATTCTGACACGGAATGCTCCGTTGTGATCAGCCCCGAAATAAAACCGAGCGAACATCCCAGAAATGAGGCTTCCCATCAATTATCTGCAATAGCAGTCCAGCCTTCTCGCATTGGAATTCTCATTTAACGATAGGATTCCAAGATACTCATCTGCCGCGGGACGGCGGGTCACCAAATCTGGACGGGCGGACACCCCGCCGCGACGAAGAGATTTTATTATCCCGATCCACGCAAGCCCGATTGAAGCGGCGGTAATTAAAGGATTAATCCTGATTCGCCGACCGGATAAACATTCAGCGCTACTGATGGGAAAGCGGTTTTGCGCATCATGCGTTGCCAGGATCCCGACAAGGGCCCCGATCGAAATCGCAAGAACCGCCGGTATGCATCGCGCCAATGGCTATGGATTCCTAATGAATAACCTGAGCCGAGGCGACGTCGTCAGCAGTCAACAGGGGACCAGGGGTCAACATGAAGTATCGCTTTCTCGCGCCGTGCATCGCCGTCCTGGCGCTCGCCGCCTGTGCGCAAAATCCGTCCGCCGGCAACCTGGTGCGTATCTGCGACGACCGCGGCTGCGCGGACCGTCCGAAGGATCAGGTGTCGTTCGACGCCTCGGCGAACGCGTCCGAGCGCGTCGATCCGCGCATCGCGGCGCTGAAGGCGAGCGCCGAGACCGAGCCGCGCGCGGCCTACGACCTCGGCCTGCGCTACTTCCGCGGCGACGGCGTCCGGCAGGACAGCTATCAGGCGCTCGTCTGGATGCGCAAGGCCGCCGAGGGCGGCAACCTCGCCGCCCAGAAAGCGCTCGGCAGCTACTACCTGTTCGGCCTCGAAGAGATGGGCCCGGACCCGCGCGAAGCCGAGAAATGGCTGTCGATCGCGGTGAGCCGCGGCGACAAGGACTCGCAGAAGCTGCTCGAACAGGCCCGCGCGGCCAAGCAATCCGACGAACAGGAATACAAGTGGCTCACGCGCTGGCGTGACGTCTATTACGGCTACTGGAATGCGGGCTACCCGTACCAGGGCGTCTGGCGCGAGACGTCCTGGTACTGGTATTGACCGGATCCGGAAGCTGCCGGGCCGCAGCGGGGAGACCGACTCGTCGCGTGCCTTGCCGGGGGCTTAGCAACGTGCATCACGCACTAGGCCGAACTTCGACTCAACTGTGATCCATAACGACATGAAGACCACTCATTCCAGCCGTTTCACCCTCCAATGCGCGGTCGCGGCCACGCTGGCCGCATCGCTCGCCGCGTGCGGCGGCATGGTGACGCCGGGCGGCGAAAATGCCGGCGTGACGGGCGCGGCCGCGGGCGGCACCAGCGCCGGCGCCGATTCGACGCTGCAGCGCTGCACCACGCCGCTCGGCACGATCGCGGTCGACGACGGCCGCAACGCCGACTGGTGGGGCCAGTTCGGCAGCGCCACCAAGGTGACGAGCATCGATCCGCTGCTGCGCCTCGCGGTGCAGCAGTCCAACTGCTTCGTGATCACCTCGATCGGCAACCAGAAGAGCGATGCGCGCCTGGCCCGCATCACCGACCTGCAGCGCAATACCGGCGAGTATCGCGCGGGCTCGAAACAGCAGAAGGGACAGCGCGTCGCGGCCGATTACTACATGGAACCGCAGATCGTGATCAACGATTCGCCGGTCGGCGGCATCGGCAGCATGATCGGCGGGCTGATCGGCAGCAGCGCGGTCGCGCGGGTCGCGGGCAGCCTGCAGACGAAGTCGTCGGTCGTCACGCTGACGCTGTTCGACGTGCGCTCGGCGGTGCAGATCGCCGCCGCCGAAGGCAGCTCGACCTCGACCAACTTCGGCGCGGCGCTGTCGGGCTTCGGCGGCAACGTGGGCGGCGGCCTGAGCGGTTTCACGTCGACGCCGGAAGGCAAGGCCACGGTGGTCGCGTTCATCGACGCGTACAACAAGATGGTCGTTTCGCTGCGCAGCTACAAGGCCCAGGACGTCAAGGGCGGCCTCGGCCGCGGCGGCCAGTTGAAGGTCAACTGACCAGCCGGCGCAGGGGGCCGGCCCGGTCCCCTGCCCCTGCGCGCCGCGCAAGGACGGCGGGCCAGGCCACGGGTCGGTCAGCCGTGGCCCTTGTACAACTCGAATTCGTGGCCGTCCGGCGCGGCGAGCACGATGCTGTTCATCGCCGGATCATCGAGACCGTCGACCACCACCGACGCGCCGAGCGCCCGCGCCTTCGCGGCGAACGCGGCCAGCGCGGCCGCCTCGAATTCGAACACCGGCACGCACGCGCTGCCCGTCAGGGTTTCCCCAAAATCGTTCAGCAGCAGGCCGAGGCGCACCTCGCCGATCGCGAATTCCGTCCAGTGCGCCGAACGGCGTCCGGGCGGCCGCGCCAGCAGGCTCTCCCAGAACGCGACCGACTGTTCCATGTCGGTCACCTTGAAATAGACGCTCCTGACGCGCATCGCAGACTCCCGGATGAGGACGAACGCCGCGGAATGGCGGCGAATCGCGTCGCGCACTATACACCCGCCCGAGTACGCCCGCAGCGGCTCCAACAGCCAGTCGGCCGCCCGGAAAACGCGTCTCGGCAGAACGAATCCACGCGATGATCGCGTGCGTTCAGGTCGGCGCGCCATTGCCGCGACACCTCGGCCCCACTTATCCTCCTACGTTCAGCGACTGCGCCGCGACACGCGGCGGCCCGCCTTTCCCAGATCTAACGGAGACCCGCTTTCATGACCGCATCCACCGATTCCCTCGACCGCGCACCGGGCGAGCGCAGCCAGGCGCGCCGGGCCGCGCTCGGCAGTTTCGTCGGCGCCGTGGTCGACTGGTACGACTTCCTGCTGTACGGCATCGTCGCCGCGCTGGTGTTCAACACCGCGTTCTTTCCGGCGATCAGCCCGACCATGGGCACCCTCGCCGCGTTCGCCACCTTCGGCGTCGGCTTCCTGTTCCGGCCGCTGGGCGGCGTCGTGTTCGGGCATTACGGCGACCGGCTCGGCCGCAAGCGCATGCTGGTGCTGACCGTGATGCTGATGGGCCTGTCCACGGTCGCGATCGGCCTGCTGCCGACCTTCGCGTCGATCGGCTGGTGGGCGCCCGTGCTGCTCGTGCTGCTGCGCGCGGCGCAGGGCTTCGCGGTCGGCGGCGAATGGGGCGGCGCGGCGCTGATGGCGGTCGAAAGCGCACCGCGCCGGCACAAGGCGTTCTACAGCAGCGGCGTGCAGGTCGGATACGGCGTCGGACTCGTGCTGGCGACGGGCGTCGTCTCGCTGTCGAGCCACCTGCTCGGCGACGACGCGTTCCGCGCCTGGGGTTGGCGCCTGCCGTTCGTGTTCAGCATCGCGCTCGTGCTGGTCGGCCTGTGGGTGCGCGCGAGCATGACGGAATCGCACGAGTTCGTCGAACGGGTCGAGCAAGGCGGACGCCGCCTGAAGCTGCCGGTGCTCGAAGCACTCGCGCGCCATCCGAAGGCCTTCCTGTTCATCATCGCGCTGCGCCTCGCGGAACTGTTCACGATGTATATCGTCACCACGTTCGCGCTCAGCTACTCGACCCGCAACCTGGGCATGTCGCGCGACCTGTTCCTGAACATCGGCCTGCTCGTCGGCGCGCTCAGCTGCGTGACGATCCCCTGCTTCGCCCGGCTCGCCGATCGCTACGGGCTGCGCCGCATCTACCTGATCGGCGCGCTGCTCGGCTGCGTCTGCGCGGTGCCGTTCTTCATCGCGCTGGAGGCGCGCGCCACCGCCTGGATCGTGGTTTTCTCGGTGCTGCTCGCCAATCTCGCGCACGACATGGTGGTCAGCGTCCAGCAGCCGCTCTTCACCGATCTGTTCGGTGCGGAATACCGCTATAGCGGCGCGGGCGTCGGCTATCAGGTCGCGAGCGTGGTGGGCGGCGGCTTCACGCCGTTCATCGCGGTCGCGCTCGTGAACGTCGCGGACGGCGCGTGGTATCTCGTCGCGGGCTATCTCGCGCTCGGCTGCCTGATCTCCGCCGGGGTCGCCGCGCGGATGCGGTCGGTCTGAGCGCCTGAGCGGGCGCGCCGGCGCTCGATCCTGGCGGCGGAACCCGTCGATTCCGAAATCGCCCGCTCGATCCCCATCCCATCCCGCACGCCGAGCCGGCTGGCAGCGGCGGACTTCGCCCGCACACGCCGTGCATGCCAGAATGGCGCGATCGCTTTCTTTCCAGGCAGCACGCGTGGATCTTCCGCTCGACCTTCATGGCCGTCACGACCTGACGGGCCAACTTTACCGACAACTGCGCGCGGCGATCGTCGACGGCCGCCTCCCCGCCGACGCGCGCCTGCCCTCGACCCGCGATCTCGCGCGCCGGCTCGGCGTCTCGCGCAAGACCACGCTCGACGTGTTCGAACGCCTTGCCGCCGAAGGCTATCTGCACACGCGCGCGGGCGACGGCACGTTCGTCGCCGACGGCCTCGCGCGCGTCCCGGCCGAACCGGCTGCGCGCACCGCGCCGGCCGCCGCACCGATCGTCGAGCCGGCGGCGCCGTGGGATGCGCTGCCGGCCGACCTCGCGATGCCGCCGCCCGCGCAGCCGCTGCCGTACGATTTCCGCGGCGGCGTGACCGACAAGACCTTGTTCCCGTTCGACACCTGGCGTCGCTGCATCCACCACGCGCTGCGGGAACAGGCGCGCAGTCGCGGCGACTATCGCGATCCGGCCGGCGAGGCGTCGCTGCGGCTCGCGATCGCGCGCTACGTGGCCGCGAGCCGTGCGGTGGTCTGCGACGAACAGGACGTGATCGTCACGCAGGGCGCGCAGCAGGCGCTGGATCTGCTCGCGCGCGTGCTCGTGCGGCCCGGCGACGTGGTGGCCGTCGAGGAGCCCGGCTATCCGCCCGCGCGCGCGGCATTCGCGGCGCTGGGCGCGCGCGTCGAGGGGATTCCCGTCGATGCGCACGGCCTGATCGTCGAGCGTCTGCCGGCGCACGCGCGCTTCGTCTACGTGACGCCTTCGCACCAGTTCCCGCTCGGCATGCCGATGAGCCTGGAGCGCCGCATCGCGCTGCTCGAATGGGCGCAGCGCCATCGCGCGATCGTGGTCGAGGACGACTACGACTGCGAATTCCGCTTCGACGGCCGGCCCATGGAACCGCTCAAGAGCCTCGACCGGGCGGGGCTCGTCGCCTACGTCGGCACCTTCTCGAAGACGATCTTCCCCGAGCTGAGGATCGGCTACATGGTGCCGCCGCGGCCGCTGAATCTCGCGCTGCGCAAGGCCAAGCAGATCAACGACTGGCACACCTGCACGCTGACCCAGGTCGCGCTCGCGCGCTTCATGCTCGACGGCGGCTTCGCCCGCCACCTGCGACGCCTGCACAAGCACTACGACGCGCGCCGGCGGCTGCTTGTCGCGCACCTGAGCAACGGGCTCGGACGCTGGTTCTCGCCGATCGTGCCGGCGGCCGGCATCCACCTCACCGCGCTGCTGCGCGACGGGCTCGACGAAGCCGCGGTGATCGCCGTCGCGCGCGAGGCCTCGATCGGCCTGTACGGCATCTCGGCATTCCACGCGGAACGGACGGTCGCGCCGGGGCTGCTGTTCGGTTATGGCGGCATCGCGACGGCGGACATCGACATCGCGCTGACCCGGCTCGCCAAGCTGCTCTCCCGGCGCGCGTAAAGCGGGCCAGTCGCAAGCTGGTTACCTGAAAATCGAGAAAATTGGATATTTCAACAAGCCAGTGACGTGCTTAATCTGACGTTCATCGCGCTTTCGCGCACTGACTTCGAGGAACTCCATGGAACCCCGTCTCGACTACCAGCGAGCCAATCCCCTGGCCATCAAGGCGCTGCTCGCGCTCGAGGCGCGCATCGGCAAGAGCACGCTCGAGCACGCGCTGATCGAACTGGTGCGGCTGCGCGCATCGCAGATCAACGGCTGCGCGTTCTGCGTCGACCTCCATACCCGCGACGCCCGCCAGGCCGGCGAAACCGACCGGCGCCTCGCGACCGTCGGGGTATGGCGCGAGACGCCGTTCTTCACGGATCGCGAACGCGCGGCGCTCGCGTGGACGGAAGCCGTCACCCTGGTCTCGCACGACCATGTGCCCGACGCCGTGTGGGACCAGGTGCGGCCGCATTTCAACGACGAGGAACTGGTCGACCTGACCCTGCTGGTCTCGGCCATCAACAGCTGGAACCGCGTCGCGATCGCGTTCCGCAAGCTGCCGGCCTGAGGGGGATGCGATGAATTCGATGCAACGTTACGCGAGCGGCGTCGCGGCCGCCCTGGTCCTGCTCGCGGGCAGCGCGGCGGCCGACGCGCACGGCGACGATCCGGGCGCGACGGTGCGCCCGGTGATGCGGCAGCCGCTGCCGGAAGCGCCGGGCAAAGAGGCGCTGGTCGCGACGGTATCGTACGCGCCGGGCCAGGCATCCGCGCCGCACCGGCATCCCGGCTCCATCTTCGCCTGCGTGACGCGCGGCCATGTCGTGTCTCAGCTCGCGGGCGGCCCCGAGAAAACCTACGGCCCCGGTGAAGGCTGGTACGAACCGCCCGGCGCGCAGCACATCGTGTCGCGCAACGCCAGCGACAGCGAGCCGGCGGAGATGGTGGTATTCGCGCTCGCGGGCGCGCACGACGTCCTGACGACGCCGCTGCCGCGCTGAACGCGCCGCTCGGGCGATGCGGTATCGTATGCATCGGCCGGCCCTGCTCCGGCCGCCTCGCGCGCGGCGCGCGCGGGGGCCGCACCTTGCGCAGTCCCGAGCATTCCATGACCGATTCCGCCGATATCCGCTTCCTGCTTGCGATCCGCGATCGCGGCAGCCTTGCCGCCGCCGCCCGTGAACTGGGCCTGTCGCCCTCCGCCGTCACGCAGCGGCTGCAACAGCTTGAAAAGACCCTCGGCGCCCGCCTCGTCGACCGCACCGCGCGCCGCCTGCGCTTCACCGACGAAGGCGCGCTGCTGTGCGAACGCGGCGCGACCCTCGTGCAGCAGTTCGACACGCTGCTCGACGAAGTGCGCGGCCGCCGCGGCCGGCTCGTCGGCACGCTGAAGATCAACGCGCCGCTCGGCTTCGGGCGGCGCTATGTCGCGCCCGCCGTCGCCGCGTTCCAGGCCGAGCATCCGCGTGTCGAGATCGCGCTCACGCTGTCCGACGAACCCCTCGCGGAGCATGCGGACCGCTACGACCTCGTGGTGCACATCGGCGGGCTGCGCGCCTCGAATCTCGTCGGCTACGCGATCGCGCCGAATACGCGCATCGTCTGCGCGTCGCCCGCGTTCGTGACGCGCCACGGCGAACCCGCGAGCCCGGACGATCTCGCCCGGCTGCCGTGCATCGTGCTGCGCGAGAACAACGAGGATGCGTCGCTCTGGCATTTCCGCAAGGGCCGGACGACCCGCAGCGTGCGCGTGACGGGCGCGCTCAGTTGCAACGACGGCGACGTGGTGCGCCAATGGGCGCGCGAAGGACGCGGCGCGATCCTGCGCTCCGAGTGGGACGTGGCGGACGCGCTCGCCCAGCACGCGCTCGTGCGCCTGCTGCCGGCCTGGAAGACGCCGGACGCCGACGTGATCGCGCTGACCCACCATCGCACCGGCATGCCGGCCCGGGTACGGCAATTCCTGCGCCTGCTGCAGGCGCGCTTCAAGCCGCGCCCGCCGTGGCGCGAATGAGCGCCGAGCGGCCCGGCGGCATTCAGTTGCGCTTAATCTGACAGTTAATCCAACTGAATCCGGAACCGGCGGGCCGCTCCTATAATCGAGCGCATCGTCACCGCCGCCTGTTCCCGCCGATGCCTACGCCCCTCGATGCCCCCGCCTATCCGAAGGCAATCCTGTTCGACCTGCTGACCGCGCTGCTCGATTCCTGGTCGCTGTGGCAGTCCGCCGCCGGTTCGCCCGAAGCCGGCCTGCGCTGGCGCGCCGAATACCTGCGGCTCACCTATGGCTGCGGCGCGTACGTCGACTACCTGCGGCTGGTCGAGCAGGCGGCCGCGCGCACCGGCCTGCCGGCGTCCGCGCCGCGCGCGCTGGATCGGCAATGGACCACGCTGCAACCGTGGAGCGGCGCGCTCGACGCTTTGCGCGCGCTCGCGCCGCATTGCAAGCTCGCGATCGTCACCAACTGCTCGAACCCGCTTGGACAGCTCGCCGCCGCCCGCCTGCCGGTACGCTGGGATGCGATCGTCACGGCCGAGGACGTCGGCGCGTACAAGCCCGATCCGCGCCCCTATCAGCGCGCGCTCGACGCACTGGGCGTCGCGGCGGCGGACGCCGCGTTCGTCGCGGGCTCCAGCTATGACCTGTTCGGCACGGCGGCTGTCGGCTTGCGCACCTATTGGCACAATCGCGCCGGCCTCGCCAGGGTCGAGGGCACGGCCCCGCCCGAGCTGACCTCCCCGACCCTCGATGCGCTCGCGCCCTGGGCGCGCCGCTTCGGTACGTCCCAACCCGTTTCCGCCCGCTCGTGCTCATGACCACCGACACGCTCTCCAGCCTCGCCACGCTCGATACACCCGCCGCCGTGCTGGACCTTGCACGCGTCGAGCGCAATGTGCAGCGGATGCAGGCGCGCATGGACGCGCTGGGCGTCGCGTTCCGCCCGCACGTGAAAACCGCCAAGTGCCTCGAAGTCGCCCAGCTGCAACGCGCGGCGGGCGCGCGCGGCATCACCGTATCGACGCTGAAGGAGGCGGAAAGCTTTTTCGCGGCGGGCTTCGACGACATCTTGTACGCGGTCGGCATCGCACCCGCCAAGCTCGACCGCGCGCTCGCGCTGCGGCGGCGCGGGTGCGCGCTCAAGCTGCTGGTCGACAGCGTCGACGCGGCGCGCGCGGTTGCCGCGCATGGCCGCGCGCACGGCGAAACCCATGAAGTCTGGATCGAGATCGATACCGACGGCCATCGTGCGGGAATCGCTCCGGACGACGCCGCGCTGCCGGCGATCGGCCGCCTGTTCGCCGACGGCGGCGCTCGCATCGGCGGCGTGCTCGCGCACGCAGGCTCCAGCTACGCATGCGACACCCCCGCCGCGCTCGCGGCGCTGGCGGAACAGGAGCGGGCCCGCTGCGTGCTCGCGGCCGAACGCTTGCGCGCGCAAGGGATCCCCTGCGAAGCGGTCAGCGTCGGCTCGACGCCGACCGCCTTGTCGGCCGCCTCGCTCGCCGGCGTGACCGAGGTGCGCGCCGGCGTCTATGCGTTTTTCGATCTGGTGATGCACAACGTCGGCGTATGCGCGCTGGACGACCTCGCGCTCAGCGTCGTCACGACCGTGATCGGCCACCGGCCCGACCAGGGCTGGGCGATCGTCGATGCGGGCTGGATGGCGCTGAGCCGCGATCGCGGCACCGCGCGCCAGCGCCGCGATTATGGCTACGGCCTGCCGTGCACGCTCGACGGCGCGCCGCTCGAAGGCTTCACGATCAGCGGCGCGAATCAGGAACACGGCATCCTGTCGCGCACGCACGGCGAACCGTGCCCGGACATCGTCACCCGCTTCCCGCTCGGTGCGCGACTGCGTATCCTGCCGAACCATGCATGCGCCACCGGTGCGCAATTTCCCTTCTATCATGCGCTGGCCGCCGACGGCAGCGCTGCGCTTTGGAGCCGCTTTCATGGCTGGTAACCCGATGCCCCCCGCCGCCCCCGTGCATCCGCCGGTCGACGGCGTCGCGCCGCCCGGCGGCCACTACAGCCACGTGACCTGCGCACAGGGCTTGGCCTTCATCTCGGGGCAACTGCCGATCACCGAGACAGGCGAGAAACTCGTCGATGCCTCGTTCGACGATCAGACGCGGCAAGTTCTGAACAACCTCGAATGCGCGCTGCGCGCGGTGGCGTGCGATGCCTCGCGGCTGGTTCAGGTACGCGTGTATCTGGCCGACATCGCCGACTGGCCGCGCTTCAACGTGTTGTACGCAGCCTGGGCCGGCGACGCGCGCCCCGCGCGCGCGATCGTGCCGACCGGCGCATTGCACTACGGATTCAGGATCGAGATCGAGGCGACCGCCGCGCTGCCCGCGTGACGGCCCGCGTGCGTCATGCGCGGCGCATCGCCAGAGCGCGCCACAGCTTCGACAGCAGGTGCTGCAGGTCGGCGCTGTCCTGCTCGTCGAAAACGCCGGTGCAATCGGCGCATGCGCGCCAGAAGGTCGGCATCGCGCTGTCGAGCAGCGCGCGGCCGCGGTCCGTCATGACCAGTTCGAGGCTGCGCCGATCGCCCACGCAGGTTTCGCGCGCGAGCAGGCCGCGCGCTTCCAGCCAGTCGAGCAGGCCGGTGGCCGACGAACGCGTCACGCCGAACGTCTCGGCGATCATCGACGGCGTGATCGTGCCGAGCTTGACCAGCCCCCGCTCCGCGAGCGAGAACAGCATCAGCACGTGCAGCTTGCTTTCGGTGATGTCGTGCGCCTGCAGCGAGGCGTTCACACGGCTCGCCACTTCATCCGCGAGCCACAGCAACAGCATGCCCGCCGCGGCCGGCGCGCGCGGCGTGTCCGGTCCGGCGGTGGCGGACAGCAGAGCCAGGTGGGACGCCAGCGCTTCGTCGGCGCATACGGGTTCGACGGCTTCGGTTTTGCGGATCATGGATGCAATCAGCCAGGACGGAAGCGCGCACTATACGGTAAACCATTCGTAAGATGATCTCCGGCTCAGGCTAGCGTTCGTCCGCGTCATATCTCCCGGGCGCTCTTCAACACCGCGCGCAGCAGTACGTTCGCGCCGGCCTCCGCCCAGTCCGGCGTGATCGCTTCCGCCTCGTTGTGGCTCAACCCGTCGATGCACGGCACGAAGATCATGCCGGTCGGCGCGACCCGCGCGACATAGCAGGCATCGTGGCCCGCGCCCGACACGATGTCCGCGTGCGACAGGCCCAGCGCCTCGGCCGCCTCGCGCACCGCCTCGATGCAGCCGGGCGCGAACGGCACCGGCGCGTAGTCGAAGATCTGCGTGAATTCCGCCTGCAAGCCCGTGCGCGCGGCGATCTGCTCGAGCGCGTCGCGCAGCGCCGCGTCCATCTCCGCGAGCGTGCCCGCATCTGGATGGCGGCATTCGATCGTGAAGAAGCACGCGCCGGGCACCGTATTGCGCGAATTCGGCCGCGCCTCGATCATCCCCACCGTCGCCCGCCCGTGCGGCGCATGGCGATGGCCGAGCGTGTCGACGAAATCGATCATCCGCGCCGCGCCCACCAGCGCATCGCGACGAAAGTCCATCGGCGTCGTTCCCGCATGGGCGTCGACGCCCGTCAGGCGCGCCTCGTACCAACGCTGGCCCTGCCCGCCCGTCACCACGCCGATCGTATGTCCCGCGCGCTCCAGGATCGCGCCCTGCTCGATATGCAGTTCGTAGGCCGCGTGCACCGGGAACCCGCCCACCGGCTCGCGGCCCGCGTAGCCGATCCGCGCGAGCGCGTCGCCGAGCGTCACGCCGGACGGATCGGTGCGCGAGAGCCCGTAGTCGAGCGGATAGACGCCGGCGAACACGCCCGATGCCACCATCGCCGGCGCGAAGCGCGAACCCTCCTCGTTGGTCCAGATCACGACGTCGATCGGCCGCTCGGTTTCGCGTTGAGCGCGCGCACGACCTCCAGGCCGCCCAGCACGCCGTAGATGCCGTCGTAACGGCCGCCCGTCGGCTGCGTATCCGCGTGCGAGCCGGTCAGCACCGGCGCAGCGTCGGGCCGGCGTCCCGCGCGGCGCGCGAACACATTGCCGATCCGGTCGACCCGGATCTGGCAGCCGGCCTCGCTCGCCCATTCGACGAACAGGTCGCGCGACGCACGATCGAGGTCGGTCAGCGCCAGCCGGCACACGCCGCCCTTCGGTGTCGCGCCGATCCGCGCCATCCGTTCGAGCGACGCCCACAGCCGCGCGCCGTCGACGCGCGGGATGTATTCACGATCACGCGGCATCGCCGGCCTCCGGCGCGGCATCGCGCAAGCGGTAGCGGAAATCGCAGCGCGCGCCGCCCTGCATGATCGTACTGGTGCGGGCCAGCTCGACGCCCGGCGCGTAGCCTTCGATGAACAGGCTGTCGCGCGCGCAACTGAGCAGATGGCCGATCTCGCCCAGGCCCATCTCGCGATACATCTCCGCATAGCGGCAGCGATGCACGTCGTAGTCGTAATGCGCGTCGTCGGTGCGATGCACCTCGACATGGAGCGCATCGTCCTTCTCCCACAGCACCTGCAACGCCACGAACGACGCGATGCTCGCGCCGTTCGGCTCGCGCGCCGCGAAGTCGCGCCCCGCCTCCACCGCCGCGCCGCGCACGGCTTCCGCGATCACCGCCTGCGCGCGCTCGATGCCGAACTCGCGCTTCATGATCTCGTAGATCGGCTTGATGATCTCGGCCTCGATGCGCCGCCGCGCAAGGATGCCGAGCCGGTTGTCGGCCTGTGCGGCCGGGATGGAATCCGTCATCGGAGGTCTCCAGTGATGTTCATTTCGCGGCGGCAGGCGTGCCGCCGAGCACGTCGACCACCGTCCATTTGCCGCCGCGCACCTGGTAGATCGTGAATGCGGGGTTCTTCAGGTTGCCCTGCGCGTCGAAGGCTATCGTGCCCGTCACGCCCGGACGGTTGAGCGTATGCAGCGTGGCGACGAGCTTCGCCGGGTCGGTGGCGTTCGCCTGCCGGGTCGCGGCGATCAGCGTCGCGGCGGCGTCGTAGGCGAACGGCGCGTGCAGCTCGATCGGCGCGCGGTAGCGGGCGCGATACTGCGCCTCGAACGCCGCGCCGCCCGGCATGCGCGCGACCGGCAGGCCCGGCTCGAGCGCGGTCACGCCCTCGCCGTCCGGGCCCGCGAGCGACAGGAATGTCTGGCTCACGAAGCCGCCCGCGCCGAGCAGCGTGGCGTTCAGGTTCAGCTGGCGCATGCGCCGCGCGATCTGCGCCGCCTGCACATCGAGGCCGCCGAAGAACACCAGGTCCGCCTGCTTGGCCTTGATCGCGGTCAGCACGCCGCTGAAGTCGGTGGTCTTGTCGTTCACGTACTGGCGATCGACGATCTTGCCGCCGTTCGACTCCACGCCCTTGATGAACTGCGTCGCGAGACCCGAGCCGAACGAGGTGCGGTCGTCGAGCACCGCAATGCGCTTCGCGTGCAGGGCGTTGAGCGCGTACGCGCCGGTGTAGACGCCGCTGGCGTCGTCGTGGCCCATGATCCGGAACGCGGTCGGGAAGCCCTGCTGAGTGTATTGATGGCCCGTCGACGCCGGCGCGATCTGCGGGATGCCCGCGTCTCGATAGACGCGCGAGGCCGGCACGCTGCAGCCCGTATTCCAGTGACCGACGACACCGATCACGCGCTGCTCGACCAGTTGCTGCGCGACCGTGACCGCGGTGCGGGGATCGGATTGGTCGTCGGCCGGGACCAGCTTGTAGATCACCGGCTGGCCGCCGATGGTCGGCTGGGTGCGGTTCGCCTCATCGATCGCGAGCTGCGCGCCGTTTTGCAGATCCTTGCCGATGCGCGCCGACGGGCCGGTCAGCGGCGCGGCCAGCCCGATCAGCACGGTGCGGGGCCCGGTTGCGGGCCGGGCGTGGGAGACGGATGCGGTGAACAGCGCGGATAGCGAGAGCACGACGCCGGGTAGGTGAAGGATGGGTTTCATGTGAGGAATCGGGGGCCATGAGGGTGACGCGCATCGCGCAAGACATGAAAAATATTAAATATTCATCGCACTGGACGGCAAATACCCAATAATTGAATGCTTATGTCGATTTCACATCAAGCGCATATATCTTTGAATTTATTTGATATTTTTACATACGCACGCGAATTCATTTTTCGATAAAATTTAACTCATGAAAAATATCGAAAGATTGATCAACGATCCGCCACTGCGGGCGGTACGCGCCTTCGAGGCGTTCGCGCGCCTCGGCTCGGTGACGGCCGCCGCCGCCGAGCTGGCGATCACGCCGTCGGCGGTGAGCCACCAGCTACAGTTGCTTGATAGCTTCATCCAGACGCCGCTGACCGTCCGCGACGGCCGCATGCTCGCGCTCACCGACGAAGGTCGCGACTACTACCGGTCGATCAGCGCGGCGTTCTCGATGCTGCGCAGCGCGACGGGCGTCGTGCGCGATCGCGCGACCTTGCGGCAGATCACCGTGAGCCTGATTCCACTGTTCGGCATCGGCTGGTTCATCCCGCGCCTTCATGCGTTTCTGGCGGACAACACCGATGTCGACGTCACCGTGCTGTATGCGAATCACCGCAACTACCTGAGCGACGCATCGGATCTGTCGATCCGTTTCGGGATCGGCGACTGGTCGGGGTATCGGTGCGAGCGGCTGTTGCCGGGCGCCGTGGTGCCCGTGTGCAGCGCCGCGTTCCTGCGCCGTCATGGACCGTTTCGCAAGCCTGCGGATCTCGCGGCCGTGCCGCTCGTGCACGACGAGGATCGCGGCGCGTGGGTGAACTGGCTGCGCGGCGCGGGCGTGAAACATGTGTCGAACGTGGTCGGGCCGATGTTCGAGGATGGTCAGCTCACGTTGAGCGCCGCCCGTGCCGGGTTGGGCGCGGCGTTGTTGCGGGCGCCGTTGATCGAGCGGGAACTGGCGAGCGGCGAACTGGTGCGGTTGTTCGATCAGGCGCTCGACGACGGGCGCAATTACTACCTGTGCAGCAGGACCGACACCGAACTGCCGGATGGAGCGCGGAGGCTGGCGGAATGGCTCAGGGGGACCGTGGGGCGCGGGGTGGGATGAGGAGGCCGGGCGGGCGTTGGCGTGATGTCTTTTGCCTCGGCCCGTCCCGCTGATGCCAACGCGGGCCCATACGGCGGCCGCGCGGTGGGGTTGTGGTCGAGCCTTATGTTGCGCTGGCGTCGTTCAGTTGCTTGATGTCGTCCTGGCCGAGCGGCAAGCGCAGCGCTTCGCCAAGCGCCTTCAGTTGCGCCAGCGATGTCGCGCTCGCGATCGGCGCGGTCACGCTCGGGCGCGCGATCTGCCAGGCGAGCGCGACCGAGGTCGGCGTCGTGTCGTGCTTCTCGGCCACGCTGTCGAGCGCCGCCAGGATCCGCAGGCCGCGCTCGTTCAGGTATTTCTCCACGCGTGAGCCGCGCGCGCGGTTTTGCAGGTCGGCGCTGGTGCGGTACTTGCCGGACAGGAAGCCGCTCGCCAGCGCGAAGTACGTGACGACGCCGAGCTTCAGGTCGGCTACGACGGGCTCCAGGTCGCGTTCGTATTCGGCGCGGTTGTAGAGGTTGTACTCGGGCTGGATCACCTGATAGGCAGGCAGGCCGTGGCGGCGGCTCACGTCGGCCGACTCGCGCAGACGCTCGACGCTGAAATTCGACGCGCCGATGATGCGGACCTTCCCCGCCTCGATCAGCGTCTGGTAGGCGGACAGGGTTTCCTCGATCGGTGCGCCGTCGGGAAAATCGCGGTGCGAGAAATAGAGATCGATGTAGTCGGTCTGCAGGCGGCGCAGGGAATCGTCGGCCGCTTGCAGGATGTTGGCGCGCGTCAGGCTCGCGCGCGAGCCGAGCATGCCGACCTTCGTCGCGATCACCACCTGCTCGCGCTTGCCCGTGCGCTTGAGCCACTTGCCGATGATCGCCTCCGATTCACCGCCCTGATTGCCGGGAACCCAGGAGGAATAGACGTCTGCTGTATCGATGAAATTGATGCCATGGTCGGCGAGCGCGTCGAGCAGCGAAAACGACGTGTTCTCGTCGGCGGTCCAGCCAAAAACGTTGCCGCCGAAAACCAGCGGCGAAACCTGGATCGTCGAGGGGCCTAGGGAACGCAATGCCATGCTTTCTCTCCGGTTGGGGTGAGGTTGGGGATGGGCGTGGAACGAGAAGCGAGGTGTGGCAGAGGCGACGGAGGAATCGTAACGCGATCCGCCTGGGTTTTCCGGCGCAGTTCTTGCGTCGAGGGGCGACTCGTTTTGCTGCGACTCGATACAGGGCGGCATGACGTGCTCGATGTACGGACTTGGCCCCGTCCGCAAACTAATCGAGCGTGGCGAGGCATACTTCGCGACGCTGCCTGCGATCAAATCGGCAGCATGGCGGCCTCGGACATGCGACTTAAAAATATCGAAAACCTGTCCGAACGAGCGAGGCCGCCTTTGAGTCGGCGATTAGAAGCTATGCTGCATGCCAACGTTGACTTGAACCTGGTTACCGCCCGATGCCGTGTTACCAAAATCGGCAGCCGAAGCCTGAGCGCCCTGAGCATGGACATAGGCACCCATGGCGTAAACTGCGGTGCGCTTCGACAGCGCGTACGTGGTACCCAGCGACACCTGGTTGATCGAAGCCATTGTGCGGCCTTCGGCAGCTTGCTTGGGCGTGGCAGCGGAACCGTAGACATACGTGTACCCGGTGGCCAGCGACAACGCCGGGGTGACCTGGTACTGCAGGAGGGCGCCCAACACGTTGAAGTGGATCGACGGCTGGCCATCGTTGCCATGGTACTGAGCGTTCGAGTAGCGCACGCCGGCCGTGTACGGCCCCACCTGGTATTGAGCGGCGATTTGGGCGATGCCCGCGCTCTTGAACGCATTGCCGCCGGTGTAACCCGAACTCGGATAGCCCAGCGTAGCGCCGAACATCGGTTGTGCTGTCGCGTTCGACCACCCGTTCCCCCCCTGGTTGGCGGCATGGAAGTAGCCGCCCGCGACCGTCAGGCCACCTTGAGCGTAGTTCGCCGCCGCCGACCACGATTGACCCGAGCCCATCGCGCCGGCAACACCGCCGAACGAGTACGCGCCTTCGGCCCGGAAGCCGTTGAAGAGCGGCGAAATGTACTTCACGGCGCTATTTTGGTTCGTCGTGTTGTCGTTGTTGTCCACGTCGCCCGGGGTCGAGAAGGTCGACGCCGAAATGGCGTCGCCCGTCAGGCCCTGGACCATTTCCGTCACGGCGTCGAGCTGGCGCCCCAGACGCAGCGTACCGTATCGATCGGAAGCGAGGCCTACGTAGGCCTGGCGGTTGAACAACGAACGCGTGGAACCAATGGGGCCCTGGCCGCCGATGCCACCTGTGCCAATGTTGAAGCCATTTTCGATCTTGAATACCGCCTTGAGGCCGCCGCCGAGGTCTTCCTCACCCTTGAGGCCCCACTTGTTCGAACCTGCGGCGCCGCCATCCAGCCCGAACCGCTTGTCGCCGTTGATGTTCGAGGTGTAGCCGATACCCGCATCGAGCATGCCATACAGGGTGATCGATGACTGCGCCATTGCCGCCGAAGATGCGGCGAAAACGGCAACAGCGATAACGCTGACGTTGATTTTTTTGTATTTCATCTGTATTTCACAGTCAGGAGTGGTTTTGGGATTGATTGAAACGGGGTACGTTGTATTCGAATGCAGATGATGGGCACGGCCTGCGCGGTGTCTCAGCCGCAACGGTCGGTGTCATATTCGAAAATCCGGCATATCAAATTGAATTAATTTCGTTATCCTTGTAAATATATGCAGGGAGACACCATACCCCTCGATCTGTCTGGCGCCCACCCGATTAGATTGACCGCGGCGTCCCTGCCTGGACGAAAACCGCCTCCTTGCTTCCGTTGTCGCTCCAGCTGTACGGCACCACGGATCGCGGATGTGCCGAATCGCCGGCATTCAGCGCCGGCACCTCGCCTTCCTGTTCCAGCGAAACGTCACCATCCCCTGCGCTGCGTGTTGATTTCGCGGCGCGTCTTGTCCGCGATCGTGCGCTATAGCGCTCGATTCGAACTGACGGCCTCCCGCCCTGTTCGTGATCCAGGCGAACCGATGTGCCGAATCCTCGAGGCCGAAAAACCCGAGTGGATCGCCCATCACCGGCGACAAAAAGCGGGCCGGAAATACCGATCGCCATGGCAGGCTGATTGGCTCGCTTCAGTCCCTGGCGACGTGCGCAAACCTATTCGCTTTGCAGGTGTAAAAACCATATCAGGAACATAAATTGTCGTCAAAATTAGTTTGGTATAAGTTAATCTAGTTTGATGGTCTTGCGTGAGGCGAGAGTCACACCGCGATCGCTTCCGTCACGATGATTTCACCGCCTCAGGTCAAAGGCACGATGGAATTCAGACCGTAAACGAAGCGCGGGCCGTGAGTGCTACCAACACTCACGACCCGCTGACCACCACCAACTCGCCACGGAGTTGATCATGGCTAAGGCCAATCATAAAGCACGTCCGGCAGCACACGAATCGCGCACCGCACTCAGCTTGACCCTTCGGTCATCGGCCGATCAGCTAACCCACATCGATCAGCCTCGCATGCCTTGGATGGAAGTGGTCGACGCTCACCTCGGCATCCTCGGTTTCAAATCCGGTGAACGCGTTTGCCTCTCCATCAATCACGTCACTCGCCAGATCTCTATCTCGCCCGACTTCGGGTGACTCCACGATCGGAAACGAATCATCAACACCACTTGAATGATGGACCTGTCACTGCTCATGTCCTCATGACGCGCTCTTTATTGCAAAGAGCGCTCCAAATTCTCCAACAGCACTTGCGCTAACTGCGTCGTGTCTCCAGGCAGCCCCGGACTAGACAGTACCTTTTTGACTGCCATTCGAAGCAGCATAAAAATTTCCGTGCCCGTAGAGCCTGCCACCATCGCATCAAGTACCTCCTCTGCAAGCGAGTGAGCGCTATCGCGCTCAAGCAACTTAGCCAGCTTCTTAGCTTCAGAATAGTGATCGTATGAACTCATTTCATTACCGTGTGCAGAAACTCTTTAACCTCACGCCGTGCGGCGGAGTAACCACCTCGATCCCGCCGCCTAGATTGTCGCCAACAGCAGGGGCAGCTCTAGTTACAAATGGAGTATCGGCGTGAAGAACACCTGTTTCTATAAAGTTGGCATTCTCGATATTTTCCTGAGGAATGCCGTAGCGCTGCGCGTAACCAGGGCTACTTGGATGCTCCAGTGACCAAAACTGAGCCTCTGCGGCTTGGCTCTTACCCATCGTCCCAGTTCTATACAACGTGGCGCCGCCTTGCACACGTTTAATTGCGTCTCGAGCACTCTGAGATTCACCTTGAAGAGCTGGACCATACGGCGTTTCCACGCTTCCAACAGGATTACCAATACACGGGCATTTGCATTTCGACAGGCCCAGTTGATCAACCCATTGCACTGGGTTCGGCGCGTACTGGTATCCATTCAGTCCACCACGCAACCCGATCGGGTCTTTCGAGATGTAACGCCCAACGGTGGGATCGTAATACCGATGCCGGTTATAAACCACCCCCGCCTCATCAACCTG
>NZ_JBXAPG010000065.1:398-31965 GCF_058803765.1 Burkholderia sp. GW821-FHT14F03 | reverse complement strand
AGACCGATACCGGCACCCTGCAGGTGAAGTGGGGCGATGCGGCCGGCGAGGCGTGCTCGCTGACATACACGCTGCCGATGGCCGACAAGTCGAGCAAGCAGCGCTGGACGGATGCGGAGGCGGTATGCACCCAATAAGCGGAGCCGGTGCGTCGGACACGGGGACGAGCGCGCAACGGAATGAGCAGTCGGCCGCGGCGCGCCGGCAGGCGAAAACGGTGCGAGGGTTTGGCCGCCTGGCATTCTGGCTGTTGACGATGGCCGTGCTGATGCTCGGCTTGGGGGCGCGCACGGTATTCGCCCAGACGATCAATTGCTCGGGAACGGCGCAGACGGTGACGATCCCGATGGCGACTTCCGTGACGGTGCCGCGCGACGCCGCGGTCGGCACGGTGCTGACCGCGTGGGCCAGTACCCCGGCCACCAGCAACTATTACTCTTGCTCGGTATCGGGTGTTGTGGTCGCAGGTATGCTCTTCAACCCGATGTCGATGACCAAGTCCGGCATGACCGTGCCCGGGCCGAATGGTGGGACTTATACCGTCTGGAATACGAATGTGCCTGGCGTTGGCATTGCGATCGGCACGCGTACCTACGCGAACGGTTGTGCATGGCAGCCATGGCAGGATCTCGGAACGCCAAGTTCGTCGTATCCCTCTCCTTGGATGGGGATCGTTTGCAACACAACCGGTGCTACTTACACGGTCACCAACGGTGGCCAGGCCCAGGCGGCGCTGGTCAAGACCGGTCCCATCACGCCGGGCACAGTGACGGGCAACGCGCTGTTCGTGGGGGCGTCAGCGACGAAGACCAGCGGGAGTGCGTTTACGATCGCTACCTCGAATCAAGTGTCGTTTTCGCTGTCCTCGACCACCGTCACCGTGGCGGCGTGCATCACGCCGAACGTGACGGTCACCATGGGTTCGTACATGCAGTCGGCCTTCAAGGGCATCGGCTCGATCAGCACGCCGGCCAAGGCATTCAACGTGGCGGTCAATGCCTGTCCGACGGGGCTGAACTCGATCCAGTATCAGTTCATTCCGGTCAATGCCGTGCTCGACGCCACGAATGGGGTGCTGGCGCTGTCGAGCGGTTCGACGGCCACTGGCATCGGTTTGCAACTGAAGGACGGCAGCGGCAATCCGCTGAAATACAACACGCAGTACACACTGACGAGCTACAGCAAGACGACGGGCGGTTCCTACACGATCCCGCTCACGGCCGCGTACTACCAGACGGCTGCCAGCGTGACGCCCGGCAGTGCGAATGCGGTGTTGACCTTCACCATGACGTATCAGTAAGTCATGGTGGCGACCGTCGAGGCGAGGGATGCTGCCGGGCGCATGACGCCCGGTCGTGGTCTGCGCATCGATGCATTCGGTCATGCGGGGGCGTCGGATTCGACATCGTTCGCGCCCTCCGAAAAGCCTGGGAAAGATTATGAAATGGAATGAGAAGCCGGCCGCGATACGCAGGCAGGCGAAATCGGCGCGTGGCCTGGCGTTCTGGCTGCTCGCGCTGGCGGTGTTGATGCTGGGCTTCGGTTCGCGTGCGACCTTCGCCCAGAGCGTCAGTTGCACGGGCACGGCGCAGACGGTGACGCTCTCGATGCCGACTTCGGTGACGGTTCCGCGCGACGCCGCGGTCGGAACGGTGCTGACCTCCTGGATCACCACCGCACAGGTCAACAATTTCTACAAATGCACGGTGTCGGGATCGGCCGCCTCGGGCATGGCTTTCGAACCGCTGTCGCTGACCAAAGCGGGCATGACCGTAGCCGGACCGAGCGGTGGCACCTATACGGTCTGGAATACCAATGTGCCCGGTGTCGGGGTTGCGATTGGCGTGAGTGCTTTCGCGAACGGGTGTGGCTGGTACACGTCATGGCTGGATCTCGGTACACCGGCGTCTTATTTTCCCAGCCCGTGGACGGGCGGTGCCTGTAACCAAAACGGTTCGAGCGGGACGGTCACCAATGGTGGCCAGGCCCGGGCGGCGCTGGTCAAGACTGGGCCCATCACGGCGGGGACGGTGACGGGCGGCGTACTGTTCGAGGGGGCATCCGTGACGGCGTCAAACGTCAACAGTCAGTATACGGTTGGCACCGCGAACCACGTGTCGTATTCGTTGACCCAGACTGCCGTCACCGTGGCGGCGTGCACCACGCCGAACGTGACGGTCACCATGGGTTCGTACATGCAGTCGGCCTTCAAGGGCATCGGCTCGACCAGCACGCCGGCCAAGGCATTCAACGTGGCGGTCAATGCCTGCCCGACGGGGCTGAACTCGATCCAGTATCAGTTCATCCCGGTCAATGCCGTGCTCGACGCCACCAACGGGGTGCTGGCGCTGTCGAGCGGTTCGACGGCCACCGGCATCGGTTTGCAACTGAAGGACGGCAGCGGCAATGCGCTGAAATACAACACGCAATACACACTGACGAGCTACAGCAAGACGACGGGCGGCTCCTACACGATCCCGCTCACGGCCGCGTACTACCAGACGGCCGCCAGCGTGACGGCCGGCAGCGCGAACGCGGTGCTGACCTTCACCATGACGTATCAGTAAGCCATACATAGCGTTTTTTTGACGATTTTGTAATGCAACGGCGGTGAGACGTTTTACGCGTCGACGGGCCCGCGTCATCATCAATTCGTAGTCGCTCGCTACGCAATTCACCGCGCATTTCCTCGGTACGGCCCCGGTCATTTCTTGAAGCAGGCTCCTGCAGGATGATCGGGGCCGGCATGCGGTTTCTTCAGCCGTTCATGCTCATTCCGCCATCGCTTGAGTTCGCGTATCTGATCCCGTCGCATTCAAGCGCATTGCTTCCTCCCCCGACGGAACGCCTGCCTCCGACATGCCGCCTGCGCGCATCGCGCAGGCCCGCGCCATCTCAAAATCCACCTGCGTCGCGCCTTCGTGATCCCCTCGATCGGCGACGTTTCCGTTTCGTAACAAGCAAGCCGATTCAGGATCGGGTTTACAGATAAACAGGCAATCCGAGTTGATCAGGATTGCTAAAGCGAGTCAGTCATGTAGCGAACAGTAGAGGAAACAATCCATGTGATTTACTCACATCCTGTTACGTCTGCTTGAACTCATATTATTTTGGATGACGAATAATGAAAGAAATCGCGGTGGTGGGGATGGCCTGTCGGCTTCCAGGGGGAATTGACGATCTCGACGGCCTGCTGGCCGCGCTGCGCGCGCGCCGGGTGACCGCTGGGCCCATCCCGTCGGACCGTTGGGACGCCGCGCGCTATTACGCGGCCGACGAAAGCGCGAAGGGCAAGGCCTACGTCGACAAGGGGAACTTCCTGAGCCAGGACGTCCGGTCGATGGATGCGGAGTTCTTCGATCTGCCGCCGCGCGTCGCGGAGAATCTCGATCCTCAGCAGCGGCTCCTGCTCGAACTGATCTGGGAAGCGTTCGAGAACGCCGGGCTCGACCTGCCCGCGCATGCCGGCAAGAAGGTGGGGGTCTATGTCGGCGGCTTCATGCTCGACCACATGATCACGCTGATGCAGGTGACGAACCGCACCCGCCACAACGCCAATACCGCGGCGGGCATGATGATGACGATGCTCGCCAACCGCCTGTCGCATGCGTTCGACCTGCGCGGGCCGAGCCTGTCGATCGACACCGCCTGTTCGTCGTCGCTGGTCGCGTTCAGCTACGCCTGTCGCGACATCTGGTCCGGCGAATGCGACATGGCGGTCGTCGGCGGCGCGAACATCATGACGCGCCCCGAGTATCCGATCGGCATGTGCAAGGGGCAATTCCTGTCGCGCGACGGACAATGCAAATCGTTCGACGCCCGCGGCGACGGCTACGGCCGCGGCGAAGGCGGCGGCATCGTGGTGCTCAAGACGCTCGAGCGCGCATTGGCCGACGGCGACACGATCCTTGCGACCGTCGCGGGCGCGGGCGTGAATTCCGACGGCCGCACGCCCGGCATCTCGATGCCGAGCAGCGAGGCGCAGAGCCTGTTGATCCGGGACGTCTGCGAGCGGTTCGACATCGACCCGGCGCAGGTGCGCTATGTCGAGTGCCATGGGACCGGCACGGCGGTCGGCGATCCGATCGAGGCGACCGCGATCGGATCGGTCTACGGCGCGAACCGGCAGGGCGACGCGCGCGTCGTGCTCGGCTCGATCAAGAGCAACATCGGCCATCTGGAAGCGGGCGCGGGCATCGCCGGCGTGATCAAGGCGGTGCTGACGCTGATGCATCGCGAGGCGTTCCCGCTCGGCAATCTGCAGACGCCGCATCCGGGCATCCCGTTCGAGGAGATCGGTGTGCGGCTCGCCGATGCGCCGATCCCGCTCGCCGTGCCCGACGAACCCTTCCTCGTCGCCGTCAATTCGTTCGGCTACGGCGGCACCAACGCGCACGTGGTGCTGCGCTCGGCGCCGCCCGCCGCGTCCGCGCCGGCCAGGGCGCCGACGCGCCCCGCCGGCTTTCCGCTCTATCTGCCGCTGTCGGCGCGCAGCGGCCCGGCGCTCAAGGCGCTGGCCCGCCGCTACGACGCGCAGCTGGCGACGCCCGATGCGGACCTCACGGATCTGCTGCACTCGGCGGCGTTCAAGCGCGCGCCGCTCACGCACCGCGCCGTCGTGACGGGCGCCGATCGCGCGCAGCTGCGGCGCGGGCTCGACGCGCTCGCGCAGGGCGAGCTCTCCGAGCAGGTCGTGTCCGGCCAGCAGGCCGCGCTCGGCCGCACCGACCCGGTCTGGGTGTTCACCGGAATGGGGCCGCAATGGTGGGCGATGGGCCAGGAGCTGTATCGCGACGAGCCGCTGTATCGGGCGGCGGTGGATGAGGCGGACCTCATCTTCCAGCGCATCGCGGGTTTCTCCATCGTCGCCGAGATGCTGAAGAGCGAGGCCGAATCGCAAATCACGCGCACTGCCTACGCGCAGCCCGCGAACTTCATGATCCAGTGGGGGCTCGCCGCGCTGCTTGGCGCCGCGGGCGTCCGGCCGGGCGCGGTGGTGGGCCACAGCGTGGGCGAGGTCACCGCGGCCTGCGTGAGCGGCGCGCTGAGCCTGGAGGATGCGCTGCGCGTGAGCTACGAGCGCAGCCGCCTGCAGGCGCTGACGGCCGGCAGCGGCAGCATGCTGGCCGTCGGGCTCGGCGCGCGCGAGATGGAGGCATGGCTCGCGCCGTTCGTCGGGCGCGTCGAGATCGCGGCCGTCAACGGCCCGAACACGCTGACGCTGTCGGGCGAGACGGCGGCGATCGAGGCGCTCGCGGATGCGTTGAGCGCGCAGGAGGTGTTCAACCGCGTGCTGGCCGTCGAGGTGCCGTATCACAGCTACCTGATGGATCCGATCCTCGACGAGCTGAGCGCGTCGCTGCGGCCCATCGTGGCCCGCGAGCCCGCGCTGCCGCTGGTCTCGACCGTGACCGGCCGGCGCGCGACCGGGCCGTCGTTCGGCGCCGACTACTGGCCGCTGAACGTGCGCCGGCCGGTCGCCTTTCTCGGCGCGATCCAGTCGCTGCTCGACGACGGCTTCGTCACGTTCGTCGAGGTCGGCCCGCACCCCGTGCTGTCGAGCGCGCTGCGCGACTGCGCGAAACAGCATGCGAAGGACATCCGCGTGGTCGAGACCCTGCGGCGCAACGAGCCCGAGCGCGCACGCGTGCATCGCGCGGTGGCGCAGGTGTTCGCGTGCGGCTGCGCGATCGACTGGACCCCGCTCAACGGCGCGGGCCGCAGCACGGCGCTGCCGACCTACCCGTGGCAGCGCGAGCGCACCTGGCTCGAAACCGAGCGCGCGGTGTACCAGCGCGTGAGCCCGACCGACCTGCCGCTGCTCGGCTGCGAGCAGCATCCGGCCACCGACATCTGGGTCAACGATCTCGAACACCAGGCGCTGGCCTTCCTCAAGGAGCATGTGATTTCCGGCGTGCCGATCATGCCGGCGGCCGGGTACGTGGAGACCTTGCTCGAAGTCGCGGCGGTCGTGCATCCCGACGCGCCGGGCTGGCGCATCAGCGACGTGGAGATCCGCGCGCCGCTCGTGATCTCGAACGACCGCGCGGTCGACTATGTGTCCCGCTATGCGCGCGACACGGGGCACGTGTCGATCCGCAGCGTCGAGAGCGGCAAGATCGGGGAGGGCCAGTTGCATCTGACGGGCCAGGTGGGCGCATTGCAGACGGCCGAGACCCGGCGCATCGATCTGGCCTCGCTGAAGGCGTCGCTCGGCGCGGAGCAGCCACCCGAGGCGTTCTATCTCGGGCTGTCGCGTCTGGGCCTGCAGTACGGGCCGAGTTTCCGGGCCGTGCGCGCGCTGTACGCGGGCGGCGCCGGCGGACGCGTGCTGGCGCGGATCGAATGCCCCGATGAACTGTCGGGCGCGGGTTACCGCGCGCAGCCGGCGATGCTCGACGCGTGCTTCCAGGTGCTGGTCGGCCTGCTCGACGGCAATGACGTCACGTATCTGCCGACGGGCTTCAAGGAATTGCGGCTGCTCGTGCCGGCGCTGCCCGCCCGCTACTGGTGCGAGGCGGTGCAGGTGCGCTCCGGGCCGACCCACGTCGACGCCGACCTGACGCTCTGCGACGACGCCGGCGCGGTGCTCGCCGTGATTCGCGGGATGCGCGTGACCGCTTCGTCGACGAAGCTCGCGCGCACCGACGCGTTCGGCGATCCGGTGAAGCTGCAGATGGCGCGCTACGAATGGGCGGACGCCGGCAACCTGTCCGAGCCCAAGCGGCTCGGACACTGGCTGGTCGTCGAGGACGAGGCGAGCCGGGTGCTGGCCGACCAGCTCGCGTCGGGCCTGGAGGGCTTCGGCGCGCGGGTCTGCGCGCGGCTGTGCGCCGGGACCGCGCCCGGCATCCAGGACGAGCGCACCGTCGTGCGCGTCGACGCGGCGGGCGACATCGAGCACGCGCTCGCCACCGTCGGTTCGATGGACGGCGTGGTGTTCGTGCACGGCGGACACGCGACGCTCGAAGGCGACGATCCGACGGGCACCCGGGCGCTGCTGTTCATGCTCGCCGTGACGCGTCAGCTGGCGGGCCTGCCGGCGGCGCAGCGGCCGCGCGCCTACGTGGTGACCCGCGACGCGTTCCGGGTGACCGAAAGCGATCCGCCGGTGCAGCCCGCGCAGACCGCGTTGAATGGCTTCGCCCGCGTCGCCTTCAACGAGATCGACGGGATGCGTTTCGGCACGCTCGACCTGCCCGCGCTCGCCACCGACGGCGACGTCCGCGCGGCCGTGCTGGAACTGGTGTGCGATGCGGCCGAGGACGAGGTGGCGATCCGTCGTGGCCGCCGCTTCGCGAGCCGTCTCGAAGTGAATCCGTGGCTCGCCGAGCCGCTGGTCGAAGCGTTGCCGCTGGGCGGCGAGCGCGCGGTGTGCGTGCGCAGCGCCGAGGAGCAGGACGGCAGCCCCGGCAGCGTCAAGCTGATCGAGGTGCCGCGCGAGCCGTTGCGCGCTGGCGAGATCGAATTGAAGGTCGCGCGCGTCGCGTTGACGATGGCCGGGCTGCGCACTTCGAACGGTCAGACGCTGGACCAGGATCACGTGGAAGTGATCGGCACGGTGTCGGGCGTGGGCGCCGCGGTGACCGACCTGCGGGTCGGACAGCGCGTCTACGGCCTCGCGCCCGCCGAGTTCGCCAGCCATCTGCGCGGGCCGCGCTCGGCGTTCCATGTGATCGAACTGCCGGCCGGCGTCGACGAGGCGAGACTGCTGTTCGTCGCGGTACGCGAAGCGATCGCGGCGCGTCTCGTCGAACAGGCCGATCTCGATGCCGATGCGCACGTGCTGGTCGAAGCCGACGCGCTGGGCCTGGCGGTCGACGCGGCGCTGCGCCGGCGCAGCATCCGCACGACGCTGCTGGCCGCGCCGGGCGCGGCCGCGCAGGCGCCTGGTCAGACGCGGGTGCCGGCCTCGCACGCGGCGCTGGAAGCGGCCGTGCTCGACGGCACCGGCGGACGCGGCTTCGACGCCGTTGTCGGGCCGATGGCCGCGTGGGGCGACCGGTTCGGCTGGCGCGCGCTCGCGACGGGCGGCGTGCTGATCGACACCGAGCCGTCCACGCGTCCGTTCACGGTGCCGCACGCGGCGGCGTCGATCGTGCGGGCGGATCTGTCGGTGCTGACGCAGCGCGCCGAGCGCTTCGCGGCGGCGCTGCGTTGGGCGGTGTCGCATGTCGCCGCCGGCGGCTGCCCGCCGAGCGACAGTCTGTCGGTGTCGATCACCGACCTGGCGACCCGCAAGCTCGCACTGCCCGATGCGGACATTCCGCTGATCGTGGAATTCGACGACGCCGCCGAGGCGCTCCAGGTCCAGGTGCTGCAAACGGCGAGCTTCAAGCCCGATGCGAGCTATCTGGTTACCGGCGGCTTCGGCGGGTTCGGCCAGAAGACGGCGCGCTGGCTGGTCGAGCGGGGCGCGCGGCATGTCGTGCTGGTCGGGCGCACCGGTGCGGATACGCCCGAGCGCGGCGCGTTCGTCGCGGATCTGCGTTCGCGCGGCGCCACCGTGCTGTGCATGAGCGCCGATCTCGCCGACGAGACCGAGGTGCGCGCCCTGTTCGCGACGCTCGCCGAGGCGGCGCCGCCGTTGCGCGGCGTGTTCCATTCGGCGGCGGTGATCATCGACGAGCCGATCGTCGATCTCGCGCCCGAACACCTGCTGCAGGTGATGCGCAGCAAGGCGGAAAGCGCACGTCTGCTGCACGTGGCGACGCGCGCGATGCCGCTCGATCACTTCGTGATGTATTCGTCGATCGCGAACCTGGTCGGCAACAGCCGCCAGGCGAGCTACGTCAGCGCGAACGGCTTCCTCGACGGGCTCGCGTGGCACCGTCGGGCGCTCGGGCTGCCGGCGACCAGCATCAACTGGGGGGCGATCGCCGACGTCGGCGTGGTCACGCGCGACGAAAAGCTCGAACAGTTCATGCGCTACATGGGGCTGCGCGGCATGGAGTCGGCGGAGGCGCTCGACTGGCTCGAACGCGCGATGCGGCGCGGCGTCACGCAGCTCGGCATCACGTTGATCACGAGTTGGGCGGACTGGGGGCGCTACGAGACCCGGGCGGGCGAATCGTCGCGCTACGCCGACCTGATCGCGGCCGACGCACAGGCGAACGCCGACGCCGGCGATCGCCTGCGCGTCGAGCTGGCGGCGCTGCCGGCGGGCGATCGCTTCACGGTGCTGGCGAGCCTGATCGCGTCGCTGATCGCCGACGAACTGGAGACGGCGGCGGATGCGATTCCGGTCGACCGGCCGATCCTCGATCTCGGCGTCGATTCGTTGATGGCGACCGAGATCCAGTCGCTGCTGCGTCGCGACCTCGGCATCGGCGTGTCGGTGCTCGAGATTCTCGATGACCTGACCATCCGCGCGATCGCGGACAAGACCCTCGGCCACCTCGGGCTCGGCGAAGCAGCCGCGCAGAGCGAAGCCGCCTGAACCCGACCCGCACGCGTCCAACGAAAGGAACCCAGAGCATGAAACCAGAACTGCACGTCGAGCGTCTGCGCGCCAGCCTGCTCGGCAAGGCGAGCGCGGCCGGCGAGGATGCGATCTTGCCGCGCGCCGCGTCGAGCAAGGTGAAGATCGGGCCGGAGCATTACGACTTCGCGCATTTTCCCGAGCTGCGCGAATACACGAACACCCGCTGGTATTACGACAAGCAGGGCTATGAGTGGAACATGTACCGCGAGCATGCCGGCTTCGCCGGCGCGGAGATCGAGATCGCGGGGCGCCAGGTCGTCAATTTTTCCTCGTACAACTATCTCGACCTGTCCGGCGATCCGCGGGTGCAGGCTGCTTCGAAGCAGGCGATCGACGTGTACGGCACCTCGACCGGCTCCGGCCGGATCATCACGGGCGAGATCCCGCTGTACGGCGAGTTCGAACGGATGCTGAGCGAGGTGCTGGGCGTCGAGGATGCGATGCTCGGCGTCAGCGGCTACGGCACCAATGTCGCGGCGATCGGCTACCTCGCGCGCAAGCAGGATCTCGTGCTGTACGACGAGCTGGTGCACAACAGCATGCTGACCGGGGCGAAGCTGAGCGGCGCGCGCCGCTTCGCGTTCGCGCACAACGACTACGACGCGCTGGAGCGGCTGCTCGTCGAACACCGCGCTCATTTCGAGCGCGTGCTGATCCTGACGGAAGGCGTGTTCAGCATGGACGGCGACATTCCCGACATCCCGCGCCTGATCGACATCAAGCGGCGGCACCAGGCGCTCCTGATGGTCGACGAGGCGCATTCGATGGGCGTGATCGGCCCGCGCGGGCTGGGCGTGGTCGACCATTTCGGGCTCGACGGCGCGGACATCGACATCCACTACGCGTCGATGAGCAAGGCGTTCGCGACGGTGGGCGGCTATGTCGCGGGCCGCAAGGATCTGATCACGATGCTCAAGCACTACGCGCCGGGGCTCGGCCTCTACGCCGCGTCGCTCACGCCGTCGAACGCGGCCGCGGGCCTGGAGGCGCTGCGCATCATGCGCGAGGAGCCGCAGCGCGCGCGCCGCGTCGTGGAGAACGCCGACTACTTCCGCACGCGCGCGCAGCAGGCGGGCCTCGACATCGGGATGAGCCACGGCTCGGCGGTCGTGCCGATCATGCTGCCCGACGCCGAGCTGGCGCTCTGGCTGACGGCGCAGTTGTTCGAGCGGCAGATCTTCACGTTCCCGATGATCTTTCCGGTGGTGCCGCGCGACGCCGCGCGGCTGCGCTTCTTCCTCAACACCGCGCACACGCGGGAACAGATCGACACGACGATCGACCTGCTCGCGGCGCTGAAGCAGCGCGCGCCGGCCAGCAAGGGGTTGATTTGAAACAGATCCGCTTCGATGCCTTCGGCCGCCCCGCGCAGGCGGCCCGCTGCTGCGAGGTCGACGATCCCGGCCCGCCGTCCGCCTGGGACGTGCTGGTCGACGTCGAGGCCTGCGCGGTGAACCCGGCCGACCTGGCCCGGCTGGCCGGCCGCTACGGCGAATTGCCGAAGCTGCCCGCGACGCTCGGCCTCGAGGCCGTCGGACGCGTGGCGGCATGCGGCGCGTCGGTGCGCGAGGTCGCGGTGGGCGACCGGGTGATCCTGGTCGGCAACGATAACTGGTGCCAACGCCGCCGCATCCCCGCGTCGCTCGTGCACAAGGTCGCGCCCGGACTGGACGTGCTGCAGCTGGCGTCGCTCAAGGTGAGCGCGTGCACCGCGCTCGAACTGGTGCGGCGCCATCTGCCGCTCGCGCGCGGCGCATGGCTGGTCCAGAACGCGCCGCTGTCGAGCGTCGGACGGGCCGTGATGCAGGTGGCCCGGCAGGACGGCCTGCGCACGCTCAACATCGTGCGGCGGCCGGAGGCCGTCGCCCAGGTGCTCGCCGCCGGCGGCGACGCCGCCGTCGAAGACGGCCCGGAGCTGGCGCGGCGCGCGCGGGCCGCGATGGGCGGCGACGCCGCGCCGCTCGCGCTCGACGCGGTCGGCGGCGACGGCGTGATGCGGCTCGCCGAGCTGCTCGAACCCGGCGCGACGATCGTCAACTACGGGATGCTGTCGGGCCAGCCGGTGCGGCTCGCGAGCGAGGCGCTGATCTTTCACGGCATGACGCTCAAGGGCTTCTGGCTCACGCAGCGGCTGTCGCGCATGACGCATGCGCAGCGCGACGCACTGCTTGGCGAAGCGGTCGCGCTCCTGAGCGCCGGCGTGCTGCGCACGGAAATCGCGGCCGCCTATCCGTTGGACGCCATCGCGCAGGCGCTGCGTCATGCCGACGAACCCGGACGGCAGGGCAGGGTGTTCCTGCTGCCGAACGGCCCTGTTCCCGCCGCTTCCTTGGTGACCTCATGAAAACCGCATGGCATGACCTGTCCTCGCCCGGCGCGCGTGCGCCGGACGACGCGCCGATCGCGCGCCTGATCGGCGTGAGCAAGCAGTATCGCGACGTCGCGGCGCTCAGCCACATCGACCTGACGGTCAGGAAGGGCGAGATGCTGGCGATCGTCGGGCCGTCGGGCAGCGGCAAGACCACGCTGCTGAACCTGATTGGCCTGCTCGACCGGCCGTCGCAAGGCGAGCTCGAACTGCTCGGCGAATCGACCACCCCGTTGACCCCGGCCGAGTACGCGGCGCGTCGCCGCCGCGCGATCGGCTTCGTGTTCCAGAGCTACAACCTGATCCCGGTGCTCGACGCGCTCGACAACGTGCTGCTGCCGCTGCGCCTCAACGGCCAGCCGACGCCGGCCGAGCGCGAGCGGGCGGAGGCGCTGCTCGGCGAGGTCGGGCTGGCCCAGCAGATCCGCAAGCGCCCCGACCAGATGAGCGGCGGCCAGCGGCAACGGGTGGCGATCGCGCGCGCGCTGATCGCCGAGCCGCAGCTGGTGATCGCCGACGAGCCGACGGCGAGTCTCGACAGCCAGAACACCCGCGCCGCGATGCAGTTGTTCCAGCGGCTCAATCGCGGTCACGGCGTGACCTTCGTGTTCTCGACGCACGACGAACGTGCGCTGGGCTATATGGACCGTTGCCTGACCCTGTGCGACGGCCAGCTTCTCGATCGAGGTGAGCTGTGATGCATTCCTTTGTACTGGCGCTCAAGAACGCGTTCAGAAACCGTCGCCGCAGCGTCGTCACGCTGATCGCGATCGCGTTCGGGCTCGCGGCGATCAACCTGTTCAGCGGCTATATCGCGAACGTCTACGCGGGGCTGGAGCAGCAGGCGGTGATGGGCGAGCGGCTCGGGCACCTGACCATCTTCAAGCGCGGCTTCATGCTGGAGGGCAAGCTCAAGCCGAAGCGCTACCTGTTCTCGCCGCAGGAGACCCGCAAGGTCGAGTCGATCATCTACCGCGAGCCGGGCGTGAAGCTCGTGTCGCCGCGCCTGAGCCTCGACGGGCTGGCGTCGAACGGCCAGGCGTCGACCATCTTCATCGGCGAGGGCATCGTGCCCGCGCACAACGACGCGCTGGGCGCCGCGAGCCCGGGCGACGCCAGCGGGCGGCTCAACGCGCACCGCGAAAACGGCGTCGCGGTGTCGGAGGATCTGGCGAAGCTGCTGAACCTGAAGAAGGACGAGGTGTTCAGCCTGCTCGCGTCGACCTTCGACGGCCAGGCGAATGCGGTGGACGCGGAAGTGTCCGACGTCTTCAATACCGGCAGCGCGGGCACCAACGACAAGTACGTGCTGGTGCCGCTCGCGCTCGCCCAGTCGCTGATGAACACCGACGCGGTCGAGCGCTTCGTCGTGTTGCTCGATCGCGCCGAACTGACCGCGCAGGCGCGCACGGACCTGGAAGCCAGCCTGCGGGCCGCCGGCTTCGACGTCGAGATCCGGACCTGGCAGGAGCTGTCGAGCTTCTATACCCAGGTGAAGGGGCTGTTCGACATGATTTTCTCGTTCATCGCCAGCATCGTGCTGGTGATCTCCGCGATGAGCGTGGCGAACACCATGTCGATGGCGGTGGTCGAGCGCACGCGCGAGATCGGCACGCTGCGCGCGCTGGGCCTGAGCCACGGCGGCGTGGTCAGGCTGTTCGCGCTCGAGGGCTTCTGGATCGCGCTGCTCGGCGCACTGCTGGGGCTCGTCGTCACGCTCGTCGTCGCGGCCGCGCTCAATGCCGCGCAGATCGGCTATGTGCCGCCCAATTCGTCGCAGCAGGTGCTGCTGCAGATCGACCTGGACTGGCTGCGCATGGCGTTGATCGCGCTCGTCGTGATGGGCTTCGCCGTGCTGTGCGCCGCGTACCCGGCGTATCGCGCGACGCGGGTCGAGATCGTCGACGCGCTCAGTTTCGTCTGACCGGTCATTCACGCTCATCGCTTACTTTCGAGGATTCATCATGCAAGGTCTGAAACACTGGGTCGCCCTCGCGGCCTCGCTGATCGTCGTCCACGCAGCGCTCGCGGCCACGCCGCCGGCGGCGCAGGACGCCACCCGCATCGTCGCGGCGAGCGATCGCGCGCGCGGCGGCGGCCTGAGCGGCGTCGAGTGGCAGCTCGACATCACCGGCCAGGACGGCGGCAGCCCGATCGACAAGCGCAGCTACGCGGTGCGCGCGAGCGACGACGACAGCCTCGCGGAATCGACCTACCCGCCGCGCGATGCGGGCAGCCGGCTGCTGCAGAACGGCCGCAGCATGTGGTTCGGCAAGCCCAGCCTGACCAAGCCGGTGTCGATCTCCGCGCGGCAGAAGATGGTCGGCCCCGCATCGAACGGCGACATCGCGTCGACCAATTACGCGAAGGACTACGACGCGACGATCCTGCGCACCGAGCAGGTGAACGGCGAGGACGCCTATGTGATCAACCTGGTCGCGAAAAGCAAGTTCGTCACCTACGACCGGATCGTCTACTACGTGTCCGTCGCGCGGCTCGTGCCGCTGAAGGCGGAGTTCTACACCGTGTCCGGCAAGCTCTTCAAGACCGCCGCGTTCGAAATGGACAATCGGCTCGACATCGACGGCAAGCCCCAGACCTTCGTCAGCAAGATGACCATCCAGGACACGATCGAGAAGTCGAATTACTCGGTGCTGCAGTATCGCGAGGTCAGGACGAAGCGGTTCGACGCGGATACCTTCAGCATCGATGCGCTCAATCGGCCCTGACGGCGGAGGCCGGGTTTGACCATGCATCCGTCCGGGTTGAGGCGGCTCCGGCGCGGGCCGGGGCGCGCGGCGCGCGGCCTGCTGGCCGCCGCGTGGCTGCTCGCATTGGGCGCGGCGGCCCCCGCCCGGGCCGACGGCGACAGCGGCGGCGGCGCGGCGGACTGGCTGTCGTTCCAGTCCAATCTGCAGGTGCTCGGCTACGGCACGCAAACCGTGCTGAACCACGCGTCGCTCGTCAATCCGGGCAACCGCGTCGCGGCCATCTCGGAGAGCCGGGCCGAGATCGATCCGCGCCTGGACCTGACCTTCAAGGCCAAGCCGTGCTTCCTGCAGCTGAAGCCGCGCGGGTTCTTCGTATGGCAGAGCGGGACGCCCGCGTCGGCCGGCTATGGGTCCGCCGAGGCCTATCTGAACGAGGGGCGTCTGTCGTGCCGCGTGTCGGGTTCGGTCAACGCGGAGGCCGGGCGCGGCGTGCTGCTGTGGGGCAGCGCGATCCTGCTGTCGCCGAGCAATCCGTTCTTCGCCGAAACCGGCAAGACCGATCCCGTGCGGGAATTGCTGGGCCGGGATTTCGTGAGGGTGACGGCACAGCTCGCGCCGGCCTGGAGCATCGAAGGCATCCGCAATTTCCACGTCGACACGCGCGATGCGGCGAAGCCGTATTTCTCGCCGGTCGGCGCGCTGAAACTGAACTGGACGGGCGAGGCGGCGCAGGCGAGCGTGCTGGTCTCGCATCGCGACAACGGCGTGAACCGGCTCGGCGCGTATGGCACGTGGACGGCATCGAATGCGCTGCTGCTTTACGCGGACGGTTCGCTCGGACAGGGCAACAATGCGCTGTTCGCCGTCCCGCAACCGGGCGCGCCGGGCGGCTGGGGATTCGTGCAGAACCAGACCGGGGCGGGTGGGGTGCGGGCGAGCGCGCTGCTCGGCGCGAGCTATACGCTCGCCTCCGGGTGGACGCAGACGCTGGAGCTGCTCTACAACGGCGACGGCTATACGAGCGGCGAGCGGCAGGCGTACCAGCAGGCGATCCGCGCGGGCAACGCCGCGCTTGCGACGGGTAATCCCGCCGCGGCGGGCCTGCTCGGGCAGGCGCTCAATCTGCAGCAGAACCTGTTCGGCCGGCGCTATGCGTTGTACCAGCTCAACCGCACCGACCTGTTCAACAAGCTCGACGTGACGCTGCGCTACACGCAGGCGTTCGATGCGCCGCGCGGCGGGAATGTCGCGCTGTCGCTCAACTACAAGCTGGGGTTGAGCACCGAATGGTTCGCGTTCGCGCAATGGAACGTCGGCAATCCGCAATCGGAATTCGTGCAGCTGTCGCGGTTCTCGATCATGAGCGGCCTGCGTTACTACTGGTATTGAAAATACGCTTTACAAGCCTGTTGGATATTTGAATTTAATATTTTGTGGCGCTTGCGGGAAAATTACAATGGATGCGATGAGAGGTGGGGCGTTGGCGATCGAGGTCGGGCCGCGCAGGGGGTATTTTGTATTAATCCATTGGATAAATGCGATATTGCTATTGATGGCCGCGCTTTCCGGGGAATATTTCAGATGGAGTCAAGGCGCGCCATCAATGGTGGCGTATCCCATCATGGTGTTGCACGTAGCGGCGGGCATGGCAGGATTCGCCTTGATCGTGCCTCGCATCCTTGCAAGACGCCGTGTCGCAAAGCCTGTTGCATCGGGAAAATTTGATATCGGTCGATATTTTGCATGCGCGGTCTATATTGTGATTTACATCTTCATGATCGCTCAGCCGTTGATCGGATGGGCGATAGTCAACGCGAAGGGCATGGCGATTCCGGTGCCGCTGCTGGGTTATGAATTGCCAATTCTGGTCAAGCAGGATGCCGATCTCGTCCGCCAGTTGATTCGCGTTCATGTGGCGCTGGCGTGTATTTTCTATGGACTTCTGACAATACACGTGAGTGCTGCCTTGTGGCACCATTTCGTCAAACGCGACAATACGCTGAGAAATATGATGTCGGTGATTGGGTCGCGGGGTTGAGCCGGGACGAATCCCGGTTGTCGTTGGGCGAATCTCGGTTGAGCCGCTTGCGGCGCGCTCTGAAAGTGAGCATGCCGAAACGGTGTCCACGCGGCGATATGCGCGTGCCTGGCGCGACGCACGCCCATTCGTCCGGATCCGCAACAGAACCGGCTCGGCCGGCGCGATGCGTTGTACCCGCTTAATCGTGCCGGCCGGTTCAACGAGCGCGACGTGACGCTGCACGACACGCAGGCGTGCGATGCGCCGCGCGGCGGGTAGGTCGCACTGTCGCTCGACGACACGCCGGGATTGAGCGCCGAATGATTCGCGTTCGCGTCATGGCGCGTCGGCAACCCGCAATCGGAATGCGTGCCGCTGTCGCGGTTGTCGACCATGAGCGGCCAGCGTCACCGCTGGAACCGAGCGCCGGATTCGACCCGGGTCCGGCGGCGATTCGGCCGCAGCGCGGGCGAGCTATTTCCCGGGCTAGGCGCCGGTCTTGCTGACGTTCAGCTCGCAATCTTCCCAGTAGCGCAGCGGATCCTGATGCTGCGGGTAGTGCAAGTTGATCCACCCTGACAGCCGGGCCCAGTCCGGATGATTGGTGCCGGTCAATGACGACCAGTTCGAGGCGCGCTCGAGGATCTGTCCGTTGGCGCGATCGCGAACCAGCAGGCTGCCCATCCCGGTCGAACTGTTCGACTGCGTCTCGACCAGGTAGCGCGGCAACAGCCGGAGTTCAGCGTCCTCGGCCCAGCCGTATACCGCGCGCACCACGTTCGACGGGTCGCGTAGTTCAATGGGGCCCGTGGCGGGACGAATGGCCTTCCATCCTTCGGGAAACTCCGCGACGACCTCGCGGCTCGTTTCCCTCACCCACCTGACGCCCCACGCGCGCGCCATCGCCTCGCGCAGCTGGGGCAGGGATGCGTAGCCGGCGGGCAACACGATCGCGATCGGCAGCGTGACGAGGTTGTCCTTCCAGAGCTTGATTTCCTTTTCCGCGGGCCGGGCCGCGTCGAACGGGTTGCCGTCGAACGGATTGGCCGGCCGGCTGCTCGGCCTGCTCGTGTTCTCTCCCGGCAGACCGGCAAAAAGACGCTCGGCGTCCTGGCGGGTAAGTTTGGGTTTCCCTTGTTTCATGAGGCCTTTGTACAAAAATTTTTCCTTACCGCGACATCAAATCCAGGCCGTGCAGGGCAGGGCATGTCGGAATGTAGAGGTTCTCTCAGTGGTGATCGATACGCTGTGACGCGTCGAGCAGGGAGCATCGTGCCCGGCAGGCGCCGCTTGCGGCGCAATGGGCGCGGCCCGCTCGGGGATACATGCAGCGCGGGCTCCCCCGTCGGAATTGCGCCGGCATGCGTCATGGTCAACGACAGCCCATGCGTCGGGAAGCCGACCCGGCCTTGGCGCCGTGGCCTCGGCGGTCAAGCGGCGCTGATTCGCTCCGGGGCTTTGCCGTCCCTCGGGGGCGTGCAACGCATGATATCGCCGATTGTGCCATAGGAGTAGCGACCATCCGGGCCGGGCCTTCCCCAATGCGTCTGGCCGACGCGCGTGCGCGGTGGAGCGCGGTTGTCTCGCCCTGACCCCATGCCCGACATTTTGCGCTCGCCATTCGCCCCGGACGCGGGCAGACGCGATCGCACACGCCGTCTCGGGTTCGCGCAGGCGCTGGCGTCGCGACGGGCTTTCTCCTTCGCAAGGCAAGCGTTGCTTCTTGGGCGGAGCGCGCGGCGGCTTCCGACCTGGGCGGACACATCGCGGCACCTGGACGGAAATCGGTCGGTGATCGAGGTCGACGCGGCGCGCGTGAATTGACGGGGAACAAGGTCGCCGACGTTGCGCTCAACGAAATTGCATCGGCGCGCCGCTCACGTTAATGACCCGCCAGGACGCGTCATTCAATCAGATAACGGGTCAATAGCGGGAATTGGTGTTAATCAAAAAAATGCCGATTTGTTGTTCTATTGGTGAAAATAAAAGTGCATTGATAGAATGTGATTTTGATAATTTGAATGATTCGATGAAAAATTTCATTTTCATCTTGAAGTGCATGAAATTGGTTGAGAAAATGGAATCATAATGTGCTTTGTGCAGAATGCTTGGGGTGCAATTATTGAAAAGGATGGCATCTGGAGGTGATTTATTTTTATGGGATTTGCATTTGGTATGGCGCGTACTGAGCTGGTGAAATGTGATTGTAAGGATCGTGATTTTAATTCCAAATAATGAATTGATGATGCCGGAGTTTCAATTCGAGGATTGTCGATGGATCGTCCGACGCGGCGGTCATCGCGGAATTCGAATGCCGTGAGTGGCCATGCCGCGAATATCGCCGCCGGCGCCGCCGAATCACCCCCGTTTCCCAGTCAACTTCTCGTGAGCACTTCGTGTTGAACGCGGCGTGGGCGCTGATGGGCAGCACGGGCGTCGCGGACGTGGATCAGGCGGCCGCGCGCGCGGCTCAACGAAGCCGGTCGCATCCATCGGCCGATCGCCGCGCCGTACGCGGGGCTCGCCGCATCGTACCTGCGCACCTACGCGCTGCTCGACGAATTGCTGTTCGGAACCCCGATCCGCTCGACGTCGAGCGCGTGATGAACGTCTACGCATCGAGCGGCGCGGGGTCGGGCCCGGCGTCCAAGGAAATCTCGACGAAGATCATGCGCCGCCTGTTCGACGAGACGCCGCTCGATCAACAGCCGGCGGGCCTCTCCGACATGGGCTGCGGCGACGGCAGCGCGCTGCTGCGCCTCGCGCAGTACGTCATACATTCGACGCGGCGCGGCCGGCATCTCGCCGATTATCCGCTCATCGTGGTCGGCGCGGACTACAACGAATCGGCGCGCAGCCGCGCCGCGGATACGCTGTCGGCGCTGGGCAGCGTGCCGGGCGTGCAGGTGCGCGTGATCGACGCCGACATTTCGCAGCCCGATCGCTACGACGAAGCGGTGGTCGCGAGCGGTCTGACCGTGAAGGGGCCGGACGGCGTCTGCCGCGCGGCGCGGTTGAGCGATCTGCTGCATACGTTCATGTTCCTGGTCCACAACCGGCGGCTCGACGTGCGTCGCGGCGATGCTGCCGACGCGATCCTTGAACGCTCCTGCGGCAGGTCGACAGGAAGAATCTGCGCAGCGTCATCGAGCACTACTATCCGGGACAACTGACGGTGTCGGACGAATTCCGCTCGACGAGATCAAGCGCGCGTTCCGCGTCGCGTTCAGCGATGCCGAAGGGCTCGTGCCGGGCTATGTCGCGGCCGCCGATCTGATCGACTTCATCGCGCGCTGGAAGCCGCACGCGAAGCACGGCTTCCTCGTCGTGGACGGGCACAGTCCGTGGGCCTGCTGGACGACGCGATTGCCGACCCGGGCCGCTGGACCCGTTCCGAGCAAGTGCCGGCGGTGTTCATTTGGGGCATGCACTGCGTGTCGCGGCAGTTCATGGCGCCGTTCGACGAGTTCGTGCTCGGGATGTGCCTCGCGGGATTGAGCCCGCGCGACGCGATTTACGGCCGCATCCATCCCGAGGGCTTTCCCGGGACGGACCTGTTGAACGAAGCTCGGTTCTTCAACATCGCGGACTATGTCGCGGTCGAGGCGGCGACGGCCTGAATTCGCCTGCCGGGGGCGGGGCCGGACTTCAGCGCGGGCGCCTTTCGTTTGACGGCCGGGGAGCAAGGGCGTCGGCGGCCGGCGTCCGCGTGACGCGATGCGGGCCGTGCCGGCACAAGCGGTCACGAGCCGGTCGCGCGTCGCGGCCGAATCCGAGGCGCGGGTCGGTCGGCTCGGCGAAGTCGTGTCGTTTCAGATTGCCTCCGGGTGAGGCAGGCGATGCGCAACTGCGCGATCCGGACAAGCGCCGCGCCCGTTCCGAACGCGATGGGATTCTGCAACCGGATCTCAAGCAGGATTTCGCTGAACACGCGTTGAACGAGACGCGGCACTGGACGAACCGCGGCGGCGTCGTTCCCGAGGTCAGGCCGATTGATCACATCACGTCGAGCGATCCGGACGAGGCGCTGAAAATTGCCTTCAAGGCTGCGTTGCGCACAGGCGCGACGCTTGATCGCTGCCAGGCATCCGTGGCGGCAGACGTTGGGAGTGCTTTGGATCGCCACTCCTGAAATTTGGCTGCCCTTAATGTCAGACAAGAACTTTCTCGTTTTTCCCCGGTTGCGTAAACCAATTTACAACATATAATTCCCTGTAAATTGGTTTACATACCTGATGCGAGCGTGCCCCAGTGGATATGGCCCCTGTTCCAGTCGATTCGAACGAGCCGTCTTGTGACGAGTCGGTCGACGCGCGGATTGCCCGCATGATGCCGATGCTCACGCCAGCACATCGGCGCGTCGCGGAATTCGTGAGGACGAATCTTCTCCATGCCGCCACCATGCGGATTGACGAATTTGCAGAGGCTGTTGATGTGTCTGTCGCCACCGCCAACCGTTTTGCGCGCGCACTAGGCTTCGACGGCTATCCGCATTTCAGGGCAAGTCTGGTGCCTGACCTTGAAGCAGTCTTCGCACCCGTCGAGCGCTTGCGCAGTGCTCTTGAATCGCAAACGCCCGTCCGGCAGGCGCTTGGCGAGGCTCTTGCCCGTGAGGCTCAGAATATCGACATGTGCTTGCGCGGACTGGATCATCAGGCGTCCGAGGAAGCCGTGAAGGAAATCGTGGAAGCTGACCGGGTATTTATTCTCGGTTACGGGTCCAGCGGCTATCTCGCGAACCTGATGGAACACGGGCTGAATCCTTATCGGAATAACGTGCAGGCCCTGTCGATGGCGGGCGGGCCGGAACATGCCGCGCGTCACCTCTTCAATGTCACATCGCGGGATCTGGTTATTGCGATCGCTTTTCCCCGATATGTGCGCGACACGATCGCACTGGCTAAACGGGCGCATGAGCAAGGGGCGCGGCTTCTTGCCCTGACCGACAGCCCTGCATCGCCTTTGGCCGGAATTGCTGACGTTTCCTTGTGCATCAACGCCAACCGACAGCTGACCGCGTGCTCGAACGCAACGATCCTGGCCTATATCGAAGCACTTTGCGATGCGGTGGCTCGCAGCTTGCCGAAGGCGGCGGCGTCATCGAAAAAAATGACTGAATTTGCGCTGCCTTGGATATATCTATCTGACCGCAATGAATAGGGGTGGTGGGTTGAAGAGAATGTGGCTTCAATGCCGATAAATGGTTGATTTATTTTCAAGGAGGTGGCTGGCATATAAAATCCGCCGAGGTTGCGGGCATATTGAATCGGATTTTCAGATTTTAATAACAATTAAAAAATTGAAGATGGCATTAAATATGACGAATCTGAATTCGTTGATCGCTTCCTGGATTGTCGGGGCCAGGATCATGCGATCTCGGTGCGCACGCTTGAGTCGATGGCGGGATTAATCGAGTTTCAATTGGTGAGGAATTTTTGCCGAAATACCTGCGAACTCGAAATGGCGGAATATAAACGTGTGGTGACGCGATGAGTATATTATTAGTGGAAGATGATCCGGCTCAAGCTTCAATTGTTGAGAAAGCGTTACGAGAGGCGGGTCGTGAGGTTTGCTGGGTATGCGATGGTGAACGCGCCGTGCAAGCGCTCAAAAGCAAGGCGATTGAGCTCGTGGTGCTTGACTGGCGATTGCCAGTAGTAGACGGTTTGGGCGTGTTGTATTGGATTCGTAGCAATCTCGGCGATGAACCAATCGTATTGTTCCTGACGGCCCGGATATTGGAGATTGACGTCGTCGCAGCGCTGGAGGCGGGGGCGGATGACTATATTGTCAAACCGATTCGTGGCGCTGAACTTGCAGCGCGGATTAATGCGCTGATACGCCGAAATAAGCGCACCCAGAATCGATCCGGTTTGATTCGGGTCGGTGATTACGTTTTAAATTCGATGGCGCGAACTGTGACGTTTCGCGGCGAGATCATCGATTTGACGGCGAAAGAATTCGCTTTGGCAAATTGCTTGTTCGACAACCTTGGGAATATCGTTTCTCGAGATCTGCTGGCAACGCTCGCTTGGGGCAGAGCCCTGGACGGAACATCAAGGAGTCTGGATACCCACATCTATCGACTTCGACTGAAATTAGCACTTCGTCCGGAAAATGGATTCCGGTTGAGTGCCGTGTATACGCACGGTTATCGGCTCGACGAGGTTGGTGAAATCTCAACGGTGGGCAATTCCATGCCCTCGAACGAAAGCCGACTCGACATGATGTCGGGTGAGGCAAGCCCAATACTGGAGCAAAGCATCCGGCCTGCGGCATGAGCGTTCACGAGAAATTGATTCGAATCTTCATGGTAGCCGTAACGAGACGGGCTGCCACCGCGGTCAATGGCGAGCTGACCTGGCGGTACGGGCAGATCGGCCGGCGCCTGCAGAACGCGTGCTGCGAGGGGATCGGGCGAGCAGATCGTTGCCGCGCCGGCGCAGCGGCTCACGGCCGAATATGGGCGCGGCTGGAGCAAGCAGCATGCGACACTGTCTGCGCGTGGCTGAGGTTGTTCCCGATGAGCCGATTTTCTCCGCACTGCGGAGAGAATTAAGCCGGACTCATCTCAAGACGCTCATTTATCTCGATGCCCCGCTGAAGCGGGACTTCCATATCGCGCTCTGTCGCGTCGAACGCTGGCGTCGCGATAACTCCACGCGCGAATGCAGCCCATGCTGTTTGAGCGCAGCGCGTTGTCGCGCCAGCCCAACGCGGTCATTGGAGGCGAACTCATCGCATTCTCAAAGGCCAGTTTTACGCCTCCGCTCTCGGGCTCAGGGGTACCACCGCACCCGTCGTCTGGAATGCTATCCTTGCCAACCGCTGGGATATCCGTATTTATAAGAAACGTCTCGATCAGGACAGCTATTTGCGCCAAAGCCCCAACGGCCAGGTTGTCGTCCCGTGAGCGCGCCGGGAAGCAAACTACAGCACAAGAACATGCATACCATTCTCGTTATCGGCGGTTATGGCTTTTTTGGCGAACGCATCTGTGAGGCCCTCGCGCAGACCGAGGGTATCCGCCTGCTGATCGGCGGACGCAATGCTGCCCGAGCCAGGGCGGTCGCTGAACAGCTCGGTTTGAAGTCCTCTCAGGGCTTGGCCATCGACGCACGCAAGGCGGATCTCGCGGAGCAATTTCTCGCACTCGGCGTCAACTCCGTGATTCACACGGCCGGTCCTTTTCAGAACCAAGACTACACGGTGGCGCGTTCGGCGATTGCTGCCGGTGCAAACTACATCGATTTGGCGGACGGCCGCGATTTTGTCGTCGGCATCGAACAACTGGACACGGCGGCTCGCGAACGCGGCGTATTCGTGACAAGCGGTGCGAGCTCGCTGCCAGCACTTTCGTCAGCCGTGGTCGATCGCTATCTGAGCCGGTTCTCCCGTCTTGATTCCATTCGTCACGGCATCGGTTCCGGTGCAAGATCTCCAGGGCTTGCCACGATGAAAGGCGTCTTTGGGTATTGCGGAAAGCCGATTCACCGGTTGGTGGAGGGGCGCTGGCAAACCACTCGCGGCTGGCTCGATTTGCAGCGCTATCCTTTTCCCGCTCCTGTTGGCAAGCGCTTGCTCGGCAGTTGCGATGTCCCCGATCTGGTCGTGTTCCCGCGTCGTTATCCGGATGTGCGCACTGTTACGTTTCATGCCGGCTTCGCCAGTGCACCGGGGCACCTTGTGGTGTGGATGGCTTCGCAGCTGGTGCGCCTGGGCCTGATTTCCAGCATCCTGCCGCTCGCGGCGCCTTTACATGCGATAAGCCGCTGGCTGGAGCCGTTCGTCAGCGACAAAGGCGCAATGTTCGTCTCGCTGGAAGGAGCGGGTCATGACGGTAGGCCGCAAAAACTCGACTGGCATCTCGTCGCTGCGAACAACCACGGCCCGTATATTCCGTGCGGGGCCGCCATCGCTCTCGCGCAGAAGCTGGCGCGAGGAGACATCTTGCCCAGCGGCGCGATGCAGTGCGTTGGCCTGCTGACTGTTGAAGACTATCTCGCCGCGCTGAGGGAATTCGACATTCACGAAGTGCCCGCATGAACACCTATCTCATCCTCAAATGCGTCCATATCCTCAGTTCGACTGTGCTGTTCGGCACGGGAATCGGCATCGCATTCTTCAAGTGGATAACGGACCGCAGCGGAGACGTCAGGGCGATCCGCATTGTGACCGAACGCACGGTGCTAGCCGACTGGATCTTCACGACCCCTGCCGTCATCCTTCAGCCGCTCACCGGCTTGGGGCTCGCTTGGCCTGCCGGCTATGCGATCGGTAGCGGCTGGATTTTCTATGCAATCTGCCTGTACCTGCTCGCAGGGTGCTGCTGGCTTCCGGTGGTGTGGCTGCAGATGAGAATGCGCGATATCGCGCGGATCGCCGATGCCGAATGCACCACGCTCCCTCGACAGTACTGGCAATACGCGCGCGCCTGGTTCTGGCTTGGCGTTCCGGCATTCAGTGCGCTCGTCATCGTGTATTGGTTGATGGTGTTCAAGCCCGCGCTATGAATTCGCCTCGTCATACATCGAGCAGGTCGACACGGGGAGAAACGGTTGACGAACCGATCAAGAATCCTGAGCATCATCGAAACCCGAGCGATTCCGGGAAAAATCTTGTTCGGCTGTATTGGGCCATGCGGATGACAATGGCCTTCATATGGATATGGACCGCATTCACTTCATGGTTCATCTTTCCGCACGCGCAATCGCTGGAATGGCTGCGACAGGTTGGGCTTACGCACAACGCCGTTCCCGCATTTGTAGCCGCGTGTTTTCTCGATCTGGCCATGGGTGTGGTGTCGTGCTTCTTTCCATCTCGAAGAATCTGGCAATTGCAGTTCGTTGTGGTTGTCTTCTATTCGATCGCTATTGCTGTGTGTATTCCGACGTTCATTTTTCATCCGTTCGGCCCAGTGACGAAGAATATGACGGTGCTGTGCTGTCTCGCCTATCTCGTCATGATGGAGGGTTCCTTGAACTTGACGTCGGTAAAGCGAGGTCGGGCCGCGCAGGCCGAGCGTCATGGCGACTTTCATTGAGATAATTTTGATGCTCACTATTTTGTTAGCCATGGTAGCCGTTGAAAAGCCTGGGAAGTGATTGCACAACGTTTCTTTCCTGTCTACGAGACGGAGGGAAGTTGCTGATCAACCGTATCCAGCAGGAATATGTTGTCGTGCAAATCACACGCTTCTGCACTTCGCGCAGGGCTGCGGTGTACTTCGCCGCCTCCACGACAGTCATTGCGCTGAATTGAAGACCACGCTCGGGTCGGCGAACGCAGCTTCCTCTGGACCAGTGTTGCCGCAGGCTGGCAAGCGCTCGTGGAGAAACTCTATCGGCTCCTTGACCGGTGCGAGTAACGCGTTCCGCATTCGAGCCGTCAGATCAGGCAGGCACGTCACAAACGCATGAACGTGGTCATGTATCTATTGGCTAATCGCGATTTTCCGATTGATGACCGCACACGACCGCATACTGGCCGGGGAATCTCGACCGGATTCGTCGAATCCTCTATCAACCGGATCATTGCTGGGCAGTCTAGATCGCATACTCGATGGTCCAGGCGTGCGGCATACCTTTTTCTCCAGTACGCAGCCCATCGAGCCACTCGTCGACACATCTGTCAAGCGCTTCAAACTGACCCTCGAGTTTTTTGTCATAGCCGCCCGCACAAGCCTTTTCTAGTGCCCGAGCGCGTGCGCCGAGACCCTCTTCGCCAACCATGAGTAGCGCGCCGGCAATCTTGTGTGTGACTCGAGCGAGCAACTCCGCGTCATGATTGGCAGTCGCGGCGCGCCCGAGTGCAAGATCCGCGCTGACCAATTCGATTACGATCTCTTCCAGTTTCGGGTCGCGGGAATAGTCGAGCCGTGGATGAGGGTCGCTCAGCAAGCGGACAATACCGGACATGTTTTCTTCCAGCACGCGCCCGATGTCCGCAAGTGTCACTGGCTTGACTAGTATCGCCGCAAATCCGGTGTGATCGTCGTCTGCGACGTTGCGCCATTCGATGTTTGCAGTGACCAGTACGACCGGCGTTGCTATGTTGGCCTCGCGAAGTATCCGCACAAACGTGTCGCCGTTCACGCGGCTCATCCTGAGATCGGTGAAAATCAGGTCGTATTTGTGTGACAACGTCCGATCGAATGCATCGTCACCATCTGCTGATTCGTCGACGCATGCAACGCCGAGTTGCCTGAGTTGCTGCGCAATCAACTGGCGGCTGATTTCGTCGTCGTCGACGACTAGTATCCGGCGGCTCATTCTGAGCGCATTCGGCGGAGGGCTCGTGGTCCAGAAATGAGCGGCGGTGGCGGTACCCTCATCTTCGACATTCCCCCCCGCTGCAAGGAGTACCGCATCGATACATGCGACTTTCGAATATGAAGACACGAACCACGCGCAACCACGACGCACGGGGCGTAGAGGTCCATCGTCCGCAACCACGACGATGCCGCGCGCGGAACGAGCTATCTTCGCAAGTCGCTGTCGTGCAGGTGCTTGCATGCCTACTACCAATATAACCACATGGTCAGTGGACGCTTCGGAAACTTCCTGCGAAGAGCAGCGCGACAGCTGAGCACCTTCTCCAAGAAGCCAGCGCGGCAGATCATTCGGCCAGTCGGCACGCTCGACGCAAACCAAGCATGTCGTTCCACGCAGTCGCGCGTTGTCGTGACGTGAGGACTCGTTGCCTCCCGCATACGGCACTCGAAACGAAAAGCGACTGCCTTCGCCGAGCGTACTGTGGACATGAATGCTTCCACCCATTAAGTCGCAGAAGCTTTTACAGAGCGCAAGCCCCAGCCCCGAACCGTAGACGCCGATTGTGTGCAAATCCGCCCCGGCATGTGTCAACTGCGTGAAAGGCTCAAAAAGCCGTTGCATTTGCTCCGGGGGGATGCCGGTGCCCGAGTCGGCAACAATGATCTCGACGTCATGTTTGGAGGTTGCGCCCTCGCATAGACGCGCGGTCACAACGATTGCACCCCGATGAGTGAACTTTCCTGCGTTGTGGAGCAGATTCATGAGCACCTGCCGCAGTATTGTGGCGTCTCCGCATATCGAATCCAGCCCGGCGCCAATTCGGTAGTCGATGCGTACGCCTGGGCGCCTGATAAGAGGTAACAATGCCTGGATGCATTGTTCGACGAGTTCTCCGAGATTGAGCATTGACGTTGTGACCCGCCATTGATTCGCTTCAAGCTTTGACTGATCGAGCACGTTGTCGACGCGTGCAAGGAGCGAACCGAACGAACGCTGGATCACATCCACAAGTTCACGCTGGTCGGCGCTGAGCCTTCGATTGCCTAGCAATTCGAGATTCCCGAGCGCGCCGTGGAGAGGCGTGCGAATTTGATGGCTCATTGCTGCAAGGAAAGCACTCTTCGCACGGCTTGCTTCATCCGCCGCTTGCTTCGCCGCGAGCAGATACTGTTCGGAGCGAACACGTGCAGTTTGATCGTGCGTCGTGCAGAGCACGACGTCACGTCCCATGTATCTTGTGCCAAGACCCATGACTTCGAGGTGGATCGATTCGCCCCCCGCCGTGATCTCGTGTTCTATCCGTAACGGGGTCACCTCGACCGAATCGTTGTTGGGTAGGCGTGAATGGAGAAGCAGGAATAGCTTTGCGTGCTCGCAGGCGTAGGCACGGGCAGCACCATTCATCATTACAACGGCGCCGAACTTCCGGTCGTGAACAGATACGCCGAACGGCAGCAGATCGACCATCGCGCGGGTGAATTGTTCGTTCTCGCGACCCTCGCGGATTTGTATTGCAATCGGCATCAGAACCCGGCTGTCGAACCAGAAGGTCATCATCCACAGTAAGGTGAGAATTGCGACAAGTCCGCTGATTACGACAAGCGCGTCCAGCAATTGCCCCTTGACGGAAAGCGCTGGGTCGATTGTGTACACCCAAATCCACTTCCGGTCGATAGCCTCTTTCAACAGATAAAATGTCGAACCGATTCGTATCCAGCCTCCGTTGGACGTATGGGCATGGTCCCCACGGTTGCGTGCGATAGCCAGTGCATGCGCCTCGCATTGGCGAGTTTCCTCGGGTGGGTAGGCGAGCACGTCGGTACCGTTGACAAGGCAATAATGATGTAGCCGCTTATGTTTAAGCACACGACTGTATATCGTCGATCGAGGAATGCTCAATGCGTAGATGGCGATCACCTTGCCCTGGTGTACAACCGGCAAAACGTAGCTCAGTGCTTGCTGCTGTAGTGCGCGATCGTAGTGCAGCGGCAGCCACCATCCTTTCTGATGATTATGGCGTTTCGGCGGGTTGGCGCGCAGCGATTCGAATATGGGATGGATCCGATCAGCAATGTACGCATCAATGTCCTTCGGATTGCTTCGGATCACTTTGCCTAGTTCTGCAAGGTAATTTCCGTCGGCACCGAAGATATAGCTGACGTAGTTTGGATGACTCAGCGGGTCTGGGGCGTCCATGACCCAGAACCAGAAGTTACGCAGGAGACGCGACGAGCAGGGTAGGTGGTCGTGCTTGCCCCTACCTCGACGCGAGGGCGAATGATAGACGACTAGAGGACAGTCGCGCTCGGCGATGTCAAACTGCCGTAGATAGTCGGAATGCCTTTTGCGGTCGCTAGGTCCAAACCTGCGTAGATTGCTTCCCAATTCCACGTTCAAAAGTGTTTCATACAAGCCGATCGAGTAGTCGGCCTGTGATGCGATGTGTGCGAGCGACACATTGACCGCGTTGATCTGATCATCGAGCAGTTCGGCCTGGCTCGATAGGTAGCTGTCGAAATTGCGCAGGACAAGTAACGCCGTGGTAGAAAAAAGCGCGACTGTCAGGAGAGAAGAGCCAGCGAATAGGATAGCTCGTGCATAACCGTCCGCAGCAAACTGGAAGCCGCTGCGCGTGGTGCGAAGCCATCTTTTTTTCAGGATCTTCGACAGTAAATTAAGTACTTTTGCGACTTTCGTGATCATGCAGCGTCGTCCTCGGACAGGCTGCGGAAGGTGATCACAAGATCAATGTCGTTGCGTACCCCGAGCTTCTTCATGGCCGATGCTTTTTGTGTGCTTATGGTCTTCACACTGCGACATGTCTGACGGGCGATCTCGCTGATTGTCAGGCCCTGTGAGATCAGCCGAACAGCTTCGTACTCTCGATTGGTGAGGGTCTTTTCTCCCTGCGTATCCCGATTCGAGATTGATTTGATGTGCTCGGACATCAGCATCTGCGCGACTTTCGGGTCGATGTACAGATCACCCTGATGAACCGTGCGAATTGCGGAGACGAGTGACATGAGGGCGGAGCTGGCCTTCGAGATGAAGCCGCCGACGCCGATTGCAAGAAGTCGACGCACCAGCAGTGGATCGTCGTGAACGGTCAGCATCATGATGCGCAGGCCGGGATAGGTGCGCTTTAGACGAGCGATCAGTCGCATGCCGTCTTGTGCAATGTCGTCATTGAAAGAGTAGTCGCATACGAGGACGTCACACACATGAGCCTCAAGTACTGCATGCAACTCGCCAAGATTGCCTACGGCCGCGATGAGGGCGATGTTCGCATCTGCCTCCAGTGCCTTGCGGATTCCCATAAGGACAACGGGATGATCGTCCGCGACGATTACCCGAATGCGTTGAGACGAATGCGGTGTCGTTGTATCCATGGATATTGCCTAGCTCAGGTATCAGCGTCACTGATGAGGGATCGTGGCGCTCTTGCGTGTAGTTTGTTTATATTGGTTTCCTGAAAACAATCAGATGCTGCACATGTTTTGTGATCAGGCATTGATAGCTTTTTGGAAGGAGCGCGATGGAGGTCTAGGTCGAATTTTCTCTGGCGGTGGCTTAGAGGCTATCAGTCTTATTTGGTAATGCGTACTGTATTTGAACTTTCTGTTGTAAAAATTTCGGCATGCAAATCGATACAATATCAATACATAACTTAACAATAAGAATTTTCCGACATAGATTTTAGGAATATTCCTATTAATAAATTCAGGATTCTAACCATTACCACAATCCTGCTTCGTCGCGACAATTCTTCTTCCGCCCCGGCGTCTATTGCCGGTCGAAATACTTGTGATTGGCACCAACCAATTTCGCGCAGCACTCAAGCTCATGCCTCGGCCTTCCCCGAGATGATGGCCATGTTTGACCGCGCGGGTCTGAGAAGGGGTGGAAGTTAACTTGCGAGGAGATATCGCCGTGTCTGCAGCCAGCACTAGATCCCATGGGAGAGGCTGACCGCACTGTCGGGGAGTCGTTTCAATTCGATATCGCGTCGATCTGGTCGACCCGAAACTCATTCGATCGACGGGTTCTTAAGCGATCAATAGTCCTAAAGAGGAAGCAAGAATGAAGTTGCATCGTATCGCGCTGGCCGTGGCGCTGGTATCGGCGAGTGGTATTGCTTTTGCGAATGGTCACCCGGGCCTGATGTCAGACGCATCTCAAGCTAGCGCTCCACAGGGAACGGACAACGCGCTGACCTTATCTGTCGAAGAGCAGAAGAAGGAGATCGTCGGGCTCAAGGGCTCAATCGAAAATGTGAAAAATATGGTCACGAGTGGGCTAGGAGCGATTACCTGCTTGGTCGGTGTTGGGTGCCCAACCGAATCGTCAGGTATCGTCCGATTTTCTCTGGGTAAAAATTCGACAGCACCAGGTGAAGGTTCTTCGGCCATCGGCCAGAATGCGCAGGCTACCGAGAAGAACACGACTGCTGTGGGTAACAACGCGATAGCGTCCGGTGTGAATTCGACGGCGAACGGTCAGAATGCACTGGCCAAGGGCGAGGGTTCTTCTGCGATCGGTCAGAATGCGCAGGCCACGGAGAAGAACACGACTGCTGTGGGTAACAACGCGATAGCGTCCGGCGTGAATTCGACGGCGAACGGTCAGAATGCGCTGGCCAAGGGCGAGGGTTCTTCTGCGATCGGTCAGAATGCGCAGGCCACGGAGAAGAACACGACTGCTGTGGGTAAC
>NZ_JBXAPG010000065.1:0-299 GCF_058803765.1 Burkholderia sp. GW821-FHT14F03 | reverse complement strand
AATTCGACGGCGAACGGTCAGAATGCGCTGGCCAAGGGCGAGGGTTCTTCTGCGATCGGTCAGAATGCGCAGGCCACCGAGAAGAACGCAACGGCTACGGGTAACAATTCGATAGCGTCCGGCGTGAATTCGACGGCGAATGGTCAGAATGCAAATGCCACGGGCGAAGGTTCTTCGGCCCTCGGTCAGAATGCGCAGGCCAGCAAGAAGAACGCGACCGCAACGGGTAACAACGCGATGGCGTCCGGTGTGAATTCGACGGCGAACGGTCAGAACGCACAGGCCATCGCCGACAACGC
>NZ_JBXAPG010000064.1:0-32596 GCF_058803765.1 Burkholderia sp. GW821-FHT14F03 | reverse complement strand
GGCCCTGCACGCCGCGCGGGCGCTCCGGCGCGAGGCGCGCGCGCAGCTCACGCAGCAGCGCGCGAACGCCCTGCCCAAGGTGTCGACGGATGCCGCCGCGCTGCGCACCCGCTCGCCCGACCTCGGCACGCTCGCGCTGCCCAGCAGCGCGCTGCCCGCCTCGCTCGGCGGCGGCGGACCGCTGCAGCTCTACACGGCGGGCTTCGATGCCAGTTGGGAGATCGACCTGTTCGGCGGCACCCGACGCGCGATCGAAGCCGCGTCCGCGCAGGCCGACGCGGTACAGGCCGATCTCGCCGACACCCAGGTGTCGCTCGCGGCCGAGGTCGCGAGCGCGTACATCGACCTGCGCGACCAGCAGCAGCGGCTCGCGCTGTCGCGCCGCTCGGCCGGGCTCCAGCAGCAGATGCTCGCGCTCACGCAACAGCGCCGCGCACGCGGCGTCGCCGACGACAGCGACATCGAACGACTCACCAGCCAGCTGGAAAACACGCGTGCGACGCTGATCCCGCTCGACGCCCAGATCACCGATTCGCTCGACCGGCTCGCGGTGCTGACCGGCCAGGCGCCCGGCGCGCTCGACGCCGCGCTCGGCGACGCGCGCGCGCTGCCCGCGCTGCCCGCCGAGGTCGCGATCGGCGACCCGACCGCGCTGCTGCAGCGGCGGCCCGACATCCGCGCGGCCGAGCGCCGGCTCGCGTCGAGCAACGCGCAGATCGGCGAACACGTCGCTGACTTCTTCCCGAAGCTCACGCTGCTCGGCGATCTCGGCTTCAGCGCGAGCGATCCCGGCCACCTGCTGCGCAAGCGCGATTTCAGCTGGCTCGGCGCGCCCTATCTGCAATGGAACGTGCTGGACTTCGGCCGCACGCTCGGCGCGGTGCACGCGGCCGAGGCGTCGCGCGACGAGGCGGACGCGCGCTACGTGAAAACCGTGCTGGCCGCGCTGCAGGATGCGAATTCCGCGCTGTCGCGCTACGGCCATCAGCGCGATCACGTCGACACGCTGCAGAAGGTGGCCGCCTCGGCGGACCATGCGGAAACACTGCTGCGCGCGCGCTACACGGCCGGCGTCTCGACCCTGATCGACCTGCTCGACACGCAGCGCGACGCGCTCGGCGCGCAACAGAACGTGATTGCCGGCCGCGCGGAATTGCTGAAGGATTTCGTGTCGCTGCAGAAGAGCCTGGGGCTCGGCTGGCAGGCGGCGCCCGCGTGACAACCCGCGCGCCGTTGAACCCGGCGGCCCCGGTCCGGTCCAAGCGCCTCTTTCTTGACGAGGAACAGCATGATCCCGACCTTTCGCACGCCGCTGCTGCTCGCGGCCGTCACGCTGGCCGGCGCGGCCGGTCTCGCCGGCTGCCAGACCAACGACGCGCCGGCGCCCGTCGCCGCGCAACGGCCGGCCGACGGCCAGGCGGTGACCCGCACCGTCTATGTCGCGCCGCAGAAGGCGCGCTGCGTCGGCGTCGCGCCGATGGAATGCCTGCAGGTGCGCAATACGCCGAACGAACCGTGGTCGCTCTGGTACGCGGGCATCGAGGGCTTCGATTTCCAGCCGGGCTTCCAGTACGTGCTCGAAATCAACGAATACAAGGTGCCGAATCCGCCCGCCGACGGCTCGTCGATCCACTGGGTGCTGAAGCGCGTCGTGCAGCGTCAGCCGGGCTGAACACGACCGGCCGCGCGCTCAGCGCGAGCGCCCGTCGTAGTGGCGAACCGGCACCGCGTCCACGTCGACGCCGTCCACGCAGCGCAGATTGATCGCCGCCATCGGCCGGCCCGTCGGATCGACGGCCTCGGCGAACGGATGGATCCCGCAGGTCGGACAGAAACGGTGCTGGATCACGTGCTGGTTGAACGTGTAGGCGCGCAGCGCATCCTGCGGCGTGAGCAGATGCAGCGCGTCGCGCGGCACGAACCACAGCAGCGCACCCTTGCGCGCGCAGATCGAGCAGTTGCACGCGAGCGCGCCGTCGATCTCGCCTTCCACCTCGAACTTCACGTTGCCGCAATGGCAACTGCCGGTATGCAGCATGTTCGTCTCCTGAATTGATCTGGAACCGCCGGCCGACCGCCTGCGCGCGCCGGACCCGCCAACGGTAGCGCCGGGCGTCGCGCGGCGCAAGCGGCCCCGTGCGCGTCAACCCTCGATGCGCGCGCGCGTGCCCGCCAGCAAAGCGGCCATCGCCGCCCGCGCGCGCGTCGCATCGCGCGCGACGATCGCGTCGTACACCGCCGTATGCTCCGCGAGCGACGCATTGAACACGTCGGCGCGCCGAGCGTTCACGCGCAATTGCGCCTCGAGCGTGCGGTCGATCAGCGCGCCGAGCGGCATCAGCAGCTCGTTGCCGCCCGCCGCCAGCACGCCCAGATGGAACTGCAGATCGGCGCGCACCCATTCGTCGACCTGATCGGCGGCCGCCATCGCCGCGTGCGCGGCGCCCAGCGCGGCCAGCGCATCGGCCGTGGCCGCGCGCGCCGCGAGCGCGGCGGCGTGGGGCTCGATCATCTCGCGCATCTCCTGGAGCTTCAGCGCGAACGCGAGTGGCGGCGCGACCTGCGCGTACCACGCGAGCAGATCCGCATCGAGCAGGTTCCAGGCCGCGCGCGGCCGCACCCGCGTGCCGACTTTCGGGCGCGACTCCAGCAGCCCCTTCGAGGTCAGCGTGCGCAGCGCCTCGCGCAAGACAGTCCGGCTCACGCCGTAGCACGCCATCAGGTCAGCCTCGCGCGGCAACGTCGCGTCGGGCGGGTAATCGCCGCGCAGGATCGTCGTGGCGAGCCGGTAGGCGGTTTGTCCATGCAGATCGCGTTGCATGACGGTTCTCCGGTTCGGGCAGCCGCCGGCGCGCGCCGGAAGACCACTATGTGCACATTAATACTATTAATACTACTTTTAAAACGACCGGTGTAGTATCGACGCATCGTTCCGATCGCACCCGACCAGGAGACTCCCGCGATGAAAATCACCCGCATCGAGACCTTCATCGTCCCGCCCCGCTGGCTGTTCCTGAAGATCGAGACCGACGCGGGGCTGGTCGGCTGGGGCGAGCCGATCGTCGAGGGTCGCGCGCACACGGTCGAAGCCGCCGTGCACGAGCTGGCCGACTACCTGATCGGCCAGGACCCGCTGCGCATCGAGGATCACTGGCAGGTGATGTACCGCGCCGGCTTCTATCGCGGCGGCCCGATCACCATGAGCGCGATCGCGGGCGTCGACCAGGCGCTGTGGGACATCAAGGGCAAGCATCACGACGCGCCCATCCACGCGCTGCTCGGCGGCCAGGTCCGCGACCGCATCAAGGTCTATTCGTGGATCGGCGGCGACCGTCCGCACGACGTCGCGGCCAACGCGCGCGCGGTGGTCGACCGCGGCTTCAAGGCGGTCAAGATGAACGGCTCGGAGGAACTGCAGATCGTCGACTCGTTCGACAAGGTCGAGCAGGTGATCGCGAACGTCGCGGCGGTGCGCGAGGCGGTCGGCCCGCACGTCGGCATCGGCGTCGATTTCCATGGCCGCGTGCACAAGCCGATGGCCAAGGTGCTCGCGAAGGAACTCGACCCGTACAAGCTGATGTTCATCGAGGAGCCGGTGCTGTCCGAGCACGCGGAGGCGCTGCGCGACATCGCGAGCCAGACCGGCACGCCGATCGCGCTGGGCGAGCGGCTCTACTCGCGCTGGGACTTCAAGCAGGTGCTCGCGGGCGGCTACGTCGACATCATCCAGCCCGACGCCTCGCACGCGGGCGGCATCACCGAGTGCCGCAAGATCGCCACCCTCGCGGAAGCCTACGACGTCGCGCTCGCGCTGCACTGCCCGCTCGGGCCGATCGCGCTGGCCGCGTGCCTGCAGCTCGACGCGGTCAGCTACAACGCCTTCATTCAGGAACAGAGCCTCGGCATCCACTACAACCAGGGCAACGACCTGCTCGACTACCTGCGCAACCCCGAGGTGTTCCGCTACGAGGATGGCTTCGTGGCGATCCCGCAGGGCCCGGGGCTCGGCATCGAGGTCAACGAGGACAAGGTTCGCGAGATGGCCCGCGTCGGCCACCGCTGGCGCAACCCCGTGTGGCGCCACGCGGACGGCAGCGTCGCCGAGTGGTGAACGGCGGAGCGCCGCCCGGCGGAGCGCCCCTCCCGTCGCGCATCAGCCCAGCGCCGCGAACCCCGGCACGCTGAACGACAGCACCGCCGCCGCGATGAACACGCCGATCATCGTCAGCGCCTCGAGGTGCAGTATGTTGCAGAAGGTGTGGGCGTCCTCGGTCGACGCGGTGCGCCGCAGGCGCGGCAGCGCGGCAGTGCGGTTCAGGCCGCCCAGCAGCACCGCGAGCGTGACGAGCGACAGCTTGAGCAGCAGGACGCGCCCCCAGGTGCTGCCGTCGAGCGGCGCGAGCGAGCCGCCGAGGCCGCGCACCACGTTCAGCGCACCCGTCGCCAGCACGAACCCGAACGCGACCAGGGACAGCCGCGACAGCGGCTGCGCGACGCGGATCAACGCGCCGCGCGCGATCGACGAGCCGAGCGCGGGCAGCACCGCCAGCCCGCCCGCGAGCACGAGGCCGCCCCAGACGGCGGTCGCGAGCAGGTGCAGCGCCTGCACGCCGGCCGCGGCCGAGAACGTGCCCGCGTCGGCCGCGTGGCCGAGCGAGGCCTTGCCCGCGGCGATCGCGATCACCGCGAACCACAGCAGCGCATAGGAGAGCGGGCTGTCCGGCCGCGCGAGCGCGACCGCCAGCAGCAGCAACGCGCCGCCCGCCGCGACGCCCCAGGCATGGCCGGTATGCGTCTGAATCAGCACCACGGGCAGCGCGTCGAGCGCGCCGCCGAGGCCCGCGCCGCTCATCGAGGCGGCCTGATAGACCAGCCAGCCGCAGTCGGCCAGCAGCAGCACCGCGGCCGCGACGACCAGCGAGCGCTGGGCGCGCAGCCAGGCCGGATGCGACGGCGCGATGCGCGGCCGCGCACCGTCCTTCGCGAGCCAGCCCTTCAGCAGCGCCGAGCCGACCGCCATCGCGAACGCGATGTCCATCAACGCGGCCAGCGCGACCTGACCGAACCACAGGCTGTCGAGCTTCATCGCGCACCGCCTTGCGCGACGGTGCAGGACGGGAGCGCGGCGGACCGGGAGGCGGAACTGTTGTTTTCGAGCAATTGCACGGCAAGAAGCGTCATCGGCTGGATCGGAAAAAGTAAACGAATGCCACGAAAAGGCCGCCGCAACGGCCTCGCGCGACCCGCGAGTGTACGGTCTTCGATGCCGGATGCGCAGCCGGGTTCACCGCCCGCGCATCATTTCAGCGTCAAATTGTCGCAATGGCGCGCATTGACGGAACCGCGTCGGCCGCGCCAAATAGCCGGGATTACCCATCGATGATAGAATGCCGCGGCGCAGCAGCCCTGCTGCCTGCCGTTTGCCGTTACCGCCGTCACGCCGGGCCGATCGAAGCCCGGTCAGGTCCCCGACGAATAACAATGGAGTCTCGTTTGTCTTCAAGACGCCTCTTCCGTCCGCTGCTCGCCGTTCTGTTGATCGGCGGAGCGGGCTTCCTGAGCACTGCGCAGGCGCAGACCAAGCCCACGGAGCAAGCCGCGGCCCAGGCGCCGCTCAAGGCGCCGGATACGATGGCCGAGCGTGTGCGCGGCTGTACGGCATGTCATGGCACCCAGGGCCAGGGCACCGATAACGATTACTTCCCGCGTCTCGCGGGCAAGCCGGCCGAGTACTTGTACAACCAGCTCGTCAATTTCCGTGACGGCCGCCGCAAGTACCCGCCGATGAACTATCTGCTGACGTACCTGAACGACGATTACCTGCACGAGATCGCGCGGCACTTCTCGGAACAGCGTCCGCCCTACCCGACGCCCGCGAAGCCGACGCTGCCGGCGGCGACCGTCGAGCGCGGCAAGCAGCTCGCGCTGCACGGCGATCCGGCGCGCAAGCTGCCCGCGTGCGTGGCCTGCCACGGCACCGCGCTGACCGGCATGCAGCCCGCGATCCCGGGTCTCGTCGGCCTGCACAGCGACTACCTGAGCGCGCAGATCGGCGCATGGCGGTCCGGCACGCGCCACGCGAAGGCGCCCGACTGCATGCACGAGATCGCCAGCAAGCTTTCCGACGAAGACGTGACCGCCGTGACGGCGTGGCTCGCCGCCCAACCGGCGCCCGCCAACCCCGTACCCGCCCCGGCCCGTTCGATGAAGACTCCGCTCGCCTGCGGCAGCGAACCGCAATAAGGCTCGGGAGACAGATTAAATGAAACGCAAGTCCCTGTTTGCACTCTCGGCTGTCGTGATCGTCGCGGCAGCAGCGCTCGTGCCGGTGTTCTGGCCCGGCAGCGACACGCTGCACGGCGCAGCGGCCGTCGCCGCGACGCCGGCCGACCAGGCCGCGCTCATCAAGAAGGGCGAATACCTCGCGCGCGTCGGCGACTGTATCGCCTGCCACACGGTGCGCGGCGGCAAGCCCTTCGCGGGCGGCCTGCCGATGGCGACGCCGTTCGGCACGATGTACACCCCGAACATCACGCCGGACGACAAGTACGGCATCGGCAAGTGGACCTCCGACGATTTCTATCGCGCGATGCACACCGGCCGCTCGAAGGACGGCAGCCTGCTGTACCCGGGCTTCCCGTTCGCGAGCTACACGAAGGTCACGCGCGCCGATTCGGATGCGATCTACGCGTACATGCGCTCGGTCGCGCCGGTCAACGTGGCGAGCCGTCCGCATGAGTTGAAGTTCCCGTTCAACAACCGCAACCTGCTGATCGGCTGGCGCACGCTGTTCTTCAAGGAAGGCGAGTACAAGCCGGATCCGACCAAGTCGGTCGAATGGAACCGAGGCGCCTATCTCGTCGAAGGTCTCGGCCACTGCAGCATGTGCCACACCTCGATCAACATGATGGGCGGCCCGGTGAGTTCGGCGGCCTTCGCGGGTGGCCTGATCCCGCTGCAGAACTGGTATGCGCCGTCGCTCACGAACGACAAGGAACTGGGCCTCGGTGACTGGCACGTGCAGGAGCTGTCCGACCTGCTGCAGGCCGGCGTGTCGAACAAGGGCGCGGTGTTCGGCCCGATGGCCGACGTGGTCCACAACAGCTTGCAGTACATGAGCGACGAGGACACGCGGGCGATGTCGACCTACCTGAAGTCGATTCCGCAGAAGGCCGAGGCGCCGAAGAACATGCAGTACGAGCCGTCGAAGCAATTCGGCGGCGAGCTGCTCGAGCAAGGCAAGAAGATCTACGCGGACAACTGCGCGACCTGCCACGGCGCTTCGGGCCAGGGCAAGCCGCCGGCCTACCCGCCGCTCGCGCAGAACCACTCGATCATGATGGAATCGGCGGTCAACCCGATCCGCATGGTGCTCAACGGCGGCTACCCGCCGAGCACGTTCAAGAATCCGCGCCCGTACGGCATGCCGCCGTTTGCGCAATCGCTGTCGAATCAGGAAGTCGCGGCGGTCGTTACGTACATCCGCTCGTCGTGGGGCAACAACGGTTCGCCGATCTCGCCGCAGCAGGTGAGTGATCTGCGTTCCGCGCCACTCGACTAAGTATCGAATGACGCAAACGGGGCGCGGCTGCGGGAAACCGCGGCCGCGCCCTTTTGTCTTTTGGCGATGTCCTCCCGCGCCGGCCGCGCGGCGACCTCGCCCCTCCCTATAAAGTAAGAGTCGCTCATGTCTTTCGCTTCCCTCGGCCTCGCCGAACCGCTGGTGCGGGCCGTCAACGAACTCGGTTATACCGAGCCGACCCCGATCCAAACCCAGGCCATCCCCGCCGTACTCGGCGGCGGCGACCTGCTCGCCGGCGCGCAGACCGGCACCGGCAAGACCGCCGGCTTCACGCTGCCGATCCTGCAGCGCCTGCACACCTTCTATGCGTCCCATCCGGGCGCGAAGCGCACGGTGCGCGCGCTGATTCTCACGCCGACGCGCGAACTCGCCGCCCAGGTCGAGGAAAGCGTGCGCGCGTACAGCAAGTACGTGAAGCTGCGCTCGGCCGTGATGTTCGGCGGCGTCAGCATCAATCCGCAGATCGATGCGCTCCGGCGCGGCGTCGACATCGTCGTCGCGACGCCCGGCCGCCTGCTCGACCACATGCAGCAGAAGACCATCGATCTCTCGCAGCTCGACATCCTGGTGCTCGACGAGGCCGACCGGATGCTCGACATGGGCTTCATCCACGACATCAAGCGCGTGCTCGCGAAGCTGCCGCCGAAGCGCCAGAACCTGCTGTTCTCCGCAACCTTCTCCGATGAGATCAAGGCGCTCGCCGACAGCCTGCTCGACAACCCCGCGCTGATCGAGGTCGCTCGCCGCAACACCACCGCCGAAAAGATCGCGCAGAAGATCCACCCGGTCGACCGCGACCGCAAGCGCGAGCTGCTGACCCACCTGATCCGCGAACACAACTGGTTCCAGGTGCTCGTGTTCACCCGCACCAAGCACGGCGCGAACCGGCTCGCGGAACAGCTGGCGAAGGACGGCATCAGCGCGCTCGCGATCCACGGCAACAAGAGCCAGTCGGCGCGCACGCGCGCGCTGTCGGAATTCAAGAGCAATACGCTGCAGGTGCTGGTCGCGACCGACATCGCCGCGCGCGGAATCGACATCGACCAGTTGCCGCACGTCGTCAACTTCGACCTGCCGAACGTGCCCGAGGACTACGTGCACCGGATCGGCCGCACCGGCCGCGCGGGCGCGAACGGCGAGGCGGTGTCGCTCGTCTGCGTCGACGAGAAGCAATTGCTGCGCGACATCGAGCGGCTCATCAAGCGCGAGATTCCGCAGGAAGTGATCTCGGGCTTCGAGCCCGATCCGAACGCGAAGCCGGAGCCGATCCAGCGTCGCGGCCAGGGTCAAGGTCAAGGTCAGGGTCAGGGTCAGCGCGGCGGCAACGCCGGCGGCGGCCAACGTTCGCCGCGCGCGGGCGGGCCCGCGCCGGCGCAGGCCGCGCCGCGCCGCAGCGAAGGCGGTCAGGCGAAGCAGGCCAAACAGCCCGCCAAGCCGCGCGCGCCGCAAGGCGGCGGCGGCAACGGCGGCCGACCGGCGGCCGGCACGGGCGGCGGCGGCGCGCACGCGAACCGCAGCCGTTCGTCGCGCAGCGGCCAACGCGGCCACTGAACCCCACGCCCCGGCTCCGCCCGGGGCGTGTCGCTATGCGGGGGCCGCGTTCGCGAGCGCCGTCAGCTGCGCGACCTGGCGCGCCCAGCGCGCCAGCACCGCATCGGCGGCCTCGCCCAGTTCGAACGTGATGCCCGTCGCCAGCCGCGCGTAACCGACCCGCTGCGCCTCCGCGCCCGCCAGCGTCGCGCGAAAAACCGCGAGACCGTCCGGCGTCGCGCCGGCGGGCTCGACCGACAACTGCGCCTGATGAAACGCGCCGTCCCACACGAAGCTCAGCGTCGCCGCGCGCCGCTGCGGCAACGCGCGCGCGCCGCGCGATTGCGGCCATAGCGCGAAGTACAGCGTGCGGGCGTCGGGCGCGTACAGCTCGCCCGCGCTGAGCAGCGTGGTGCGGATCTGCGGCAGGCCGTCCAGTTCGTCGGCCACCAGCAGCGACGCGGTGAAGCCGGCCTTGGCGGCAAGCCGCGCACCGTCGAACAGCGCGGCGACGGCGGACGGCCAGGCGTCGTAATGCACGCGCTCGAGCGCGGCGCGGTCGGTGTCGGTCACGGAGGAATCCTCGCGGAGCAGGGCGCGCCGCGCTCAACGGAAGAGCACATGCTGGGTCAGCTTGGCAAGCGGGTAATGGACCCCCGGCTGGATCCGCGCGGGCAGGTCGAGCGGCTTGAGCAACATCTTCACGCACATGTCGGCGGACAGGTTGCGACGCACCAGCGCATTGACGCGCGCCGCGCGCTCGCGGTTGTAGACGGCGTCGCCGACGCGCTCCGGATAGCGGGTCGCGAACACGTGCCGCAGCGCGATCTCCGAATCCTCGTTCTTGATCTCCATCACACGACGCAGCAACGCGCCCAGCACCGCGAGCCGGCCGTTGCCCTCGATCCGGTTGTACTTCTTGAAATATTTGAAGAAGTGCTTGTAATGACGCACCTCGTCGGTCCGGATGTAGTCGGTGATCTGCTTGAGCACGGGCTCGTCGGAACACTCGTTGATCGCGCGGTAGAGCGTCGCGGTGCCGGTCTCGACGACGCAGCGCGCGACCATCTCGAGCGCACGCGTCTTCTCGAACGCCTCGACCGAACAGGTTTTCGAATATTCGTCAAAGAAGCTGGCGAACGCGCGATCCCAGTCGAACTCGGGCCACACGTGCGCGATATACGCCTTCAGCGCGCGGCCGTGCTGCAGTTCCTCGTGTTCCCAATGCGTGTTGAGCCATTCGGATACTTCCGGATCGTCGCCGAAGAACTGACTCAGGTTGCTGGTGTAAAGATCGGACCCGCTCTCGATGAACGAGGCCGCGCACAGCAACAGCAGCAGATCCTCGTTCGCCGCCGCGCGCTGGCGGTCGATCCTCGTCAAGTCGATATCTTCGATACGCCAGGGCATGACATGCGTCGCTTCAGCCTGCATGGTGGGCTCCCTAGCGCCGTATCCGGCAGGACCCCGGCCGGGCACGAAGGTGCGCGGTTGGCGATCTTGTCGAATGCGGCACTTTGAAATCGGTTAGTCGATAGGTCCGGGCATCTTAGCCGGACTTTCATGCTCGTGCCTTCAAACACTGACCGTCCAGGGTAGACGCGGTTCCACCGGAGCGCTTACCCAATATTAGACAAGTCATTCCAAAGCCGCCCCAATAAAAAAGGCGGCCCGTGGGCCGCCCGCCGGGCGCGATGCGCGGCGCCCGTTCAAAACCCGGCCGCGAGCCCGTCGCGGCGGCTGTCGCTCGCCGCCACGTAGCCGCGCTCGGGCTCGTCGCGATCGAGTCGCCAGATGAACTGGCCGGAACCGAAATCCATGTAAGGATCGTCAACCGACTTGATCGCATGGCCGCGCGCCGTCAGCTCGGCGACCACCGCCGGATCGAGCGTCGACTCGACGTCGAGCGTGAAATCGCGGTTGACCTTCCAGCGCGGCGCATCGCACGCGGCCTGCGGCTGCTGGCCGTAGCCGAGCATCCGCACGATGGTCTGCAGGTGGCCCTGCGGCTGCATGTCGCCGCCCATCACGCCGAAGCTCATCACCGCCTCCCGCCGCCCCGCCGCCTGCTCCGTGACGAAGCCCGGGATGATGGTGTGGAACGGCCGCTTGCCGCCCGCCACCACGTTCGGCGACGCCGGATCCATCGAGAACCCGCAGCCGCGGTTCTGCAGCGCGATGCCCGTGCCCGGCACCACGAGCCCGGAACCGAAGCCCATGTAGTTCGATTGAATGAAGCTGACCATCATGCCGCGCTCGTCGGCGGCGCTCAGGTAGATGGTGCCGCCCGCGCGCGGCATGCCGAAGCTGAAATGGGTCGCGCGCCTCGGATCGATCAACTTCGCGCGCGCGTCGAGGTAGGCGTCGTCGAGCATCTGTTCCGGCGTGACGTCCATCGCGCGCGGCTCGGCGACATAGCGGTACACGTCGGCGAACGCGAGCTTCATCGCCTCGATCTGGATGTGCTGCGCATCGGCCGAGTCGAGCGGCAGGCCGTCGAGATCGAAACGCTCCATGATGCCCAGCGCGATCAACGCGGCGATCCCCTGCCCGTTCGGCGGAATCTCGTGCACCGTGCGGCCGCGATAGTCCTTGCCGATCGGCTCGACCCATTCGGCCCGGTAGCCGCGCAGATCCTCGGCCGTCAGCGCACCGCCGCCGTCGCGCGCGAAGCCCGCGATCGCCTCTGCGAGGCTGCCCTCGTAGAACGCGCGCGCGCCTTCGCGCGCGAGCGTGCGCAACGTGCGCGCATGGCCCGGGAAACACACCCGCTCGCTGACCTCGGGCGCGCGCCCGCGCGGCATGAAGGTGTCGGCGAAGCCCGGCAGCGCGTGCAGCTCGGGCACGGCCGCCGCCCATTTGTGCGCGACGATCGCCGCGACCGCGTGGCCGCGCTCGGCCACCTCGATCGCGGGTTCGAGCAGATCCGCGAACGGCAGCGAGCCGAACTTCGCGTGCAGCGCCTCCCAACCCGCGATCACGCCCGGCACGGTCACCGTGTCCCAGCCGCGCTTCGGCTGCCGCGCGAGGCCGTCGCCCGCGTCGCCGTGGCGGCGGCGGAAGTAGTCGGGGTTCCACGCGGCCGGCGCGACGCCCGAGGCGTTGAGCCCATGCAGCCGCGCGCCATCCCAGACCAGCGCGAATGCATCGCCGCCGAGGCCGCACGACACCGGCTCGACCACCGTGATCATCGCCGCGGCCGCGAGCGCCGCGTCGACCGCATTGCCGCCCTTCCACAGCATCCGCAGGCCGGCCTGCGCCGCGAGCGGATGGGAGGTCGACACCAGGTTGCGCGCGAACACGGGCACGCGCGTCGTCGGATACGGGTTCTGCCAGGCAAAGCGGGTCATGTCAGCACTCTCGGGTCGATACGGGAAAGGCGGGCCGCGCCGCGCGGCCGCAACCCGCCATTGCAACGTGAAAGGCGGATTCGATCAAATTCATTTATCACATGAATCCATTCATTCAAATCATGAATAGGACGGGTACGCGCGCGCACGGCGCGCCGGAATGTTCGTTCGAACACCCTTACAATACCGCGTACCCACCGTCCTCCGAACGACTCGCACGCATCCCATGACCCGAGACCCCCGCATCAGCCTCAACGCGCGCCAGCAGGAACTGCTCGATTGGGTGCAGCGCGACGGTTTCGTGACCGTCGACGATCTCGCCGCGCATTTCGCCGTGACGCCGCAGACGATCCGCCGCGACGTCAACTGGCTCGCCGACCTGAACCTGCTGCGCCGCTACCACGGCGGCGCGAGCCTGCCGACCAGCTCGGAAAACGTGTCGTACACGGCGCGCCAGCGGATGTTCCACGACGAGAAGCGCCGCATCGCCGCGCTCGCCGCGTCGCACATCCCCGACCAGGCGTCGCTGTTCATCAATCTCGGCACCACGACCGAGGAGGTCGCGCGCGCGCTGAACCGCCACCACGGGCTGCGCGTGGTCACCAACAACCTGAACGTCGCGGCGATGATGAGCGGCTATCCGGAGTGCGAGGTGCTGATCACGGGCGGCATCGTGCGCCCGTGGGACAAGGGGATCGTCGGGGAGCTGGCGATCGACTTCATCCGCCAGTTCAAGGTCGACTACGCGATCATCGGCACCTCGGCGATCGAGACCGACGGCACGCTGCGCGACTTCGACACGCGCGAGGTGCGGGTGGCCGAGGCGATCATGGAGCATGCGCGCACCGTCTACCTCGTCACCGACCATTCGAAGTTCGGCCGCCCGGCGCTGGTGCGCCAGGGCCACCTGAGCCAGATCCATGCGCTGTTCACCGACAAGCCGCTGCCAGCGGAGATGAGCGAGACCGTCGCCGCGGCCGGCACCCAGGTGTTCGTGGCGGAATGAACAGCCGGAGACCCGGGGCCCGGCGATCCGACGACCGATAACCGACCGCCTTCGCGCTGTTGCGTCGCAACCCAAACCTCAAGTCAAATCAAGAAGTTGCCACGCAAGCGCACCCGCTCGGACGCGCCAAACCTGTCAATCGGAAAATTTTCGGGGCGGGATTTGGAGAAGTCCCGGCGATTGACTAGACTCCCAATCCCGGCGCGGCTGTCCGCGCAATGCGGGTAGCCGGTGATGACCGTGCCGGCGGTAGCGGCTTTTCCCCCCACGCCTTCCCTCGCTGGGTGACGCGTACCGGGCCTCCCGATACGTGGGCAGTACGGTTGTCATGGAGAGAACGATGCTCAGTCCGCATGAATTTGCCACGCTATTGCTTGTGAAGGACGCCCCCGACCAAGCCGACATGGAACGCGACGAACTTGACGCCCTGCTCGAACGTCAGCTCGTCAAGCTCGAGGCGCTGGGCTCGGGCCGCAAATACTGCGTCACCGAAAGCGGCGACGCCGCCCTCAGATCGATCAAGCACCGCTTCTCGTGAAGCGGGCCCGCCCGCCCGCGGCCTGACGGGCATCCGGCGGCGCGCCACGCGCGCCGCGTTGCCTGCCGTCTCTCGTCCTCAACCGCCGCGCAGCGTCGGATCGACCGCCGCGCGCCAGCTCAGCGCTTTCGCGCGCTCCCCGTTGAAATAGTCCGCCCACGCGCCGCGCGCGGCCGCGTCGTCGCGCGCGCCGAGCGCCGCGTGACGCGCGGCCAGCTCACGCCCGAACGCGCAGAACCGCGCGTCCGTCAGCCCGCCGTGCCGCTTCGCGACCCACGCATCGTAGAGCGCCGAATACACCGGCTGCGCGTCCGCGCCGTAATCGGCCTCCGCCCCGCCGCACTGCGTCTGCAGCGCGGCGAACGACGGCGCGCCCCAGCCGCCCGTCAGGGGCGGCGTGCCCACGCATCCGGCCAGGAGCGCGAGCGCGCCGGCCGCCATCCAGTTGCGCATGTTCCACCTCGGATTGCCACGATCCCGTGAGTATCGTCCGGGATTGCCCGTAGCGCCACCCGGCCCTCTTAAACGAACTTTACTTTTTCAATTTTGTTCATTAAATTTCGAATTCGAACATTTCTAGTTCGTCTCATTTTCTGTTAAGACGATAAGGGACAGCAGGTGACTCAACTGAACCGATACGATCTGCTCGTCGTCGGCGGCGGGATCAACGGCGCGGGCATCGCGCGCGATGCGGCCGGCCGCGGCCTGTCGGTGCTGCTCTGCGAGCAGGACGACCTCGCTTCGCACACCTCGTCGTGCAGCACGAAGCTGATCCACGGCGGGCTGCGCTACCTCGAGTACAAGGAATTCGGGCTCGTGCGCAAGGCGCTGCAGGAGCGCGAGACGCTGCTGCGCGCGGCGCCCCACATCATGTGGCCGCTGCGCTTCGTGATGCCGCACATGCCGAACCTGCGGCCCGCGTGGCTGATCCGTCTCGGCCTGTTCCTCTACGACCACCTCGCGCGGCGCGAGCTGCTGCCCGGTTCGCGCGGCATCGACATGCGCCGCCACGCGGCCGGCGCCCCGCTCATCGATTCGATCAAGCGCGGCTTCGTCTACTCGGACGGCTGGGTCGACGACGCGCGGCTCGTCGTGCTGAACGCGCTCGACGCGCAGGAGCGCGGCGCGCGCATCCTGACCCGTACCCGCCTCGTCTCGGCCGAGCGCCGCGACGGCGAATGGGTCGCGCAGCTGCGCCAACCCGACGGCGAGACGCTGACGGTGCACGCGCGCGCGATCGCGAACGCCGCCGGCCCGTGGGTCGGCGAGGTGCTGCACGGCGCGCTCGGCCGCGGCGCGCAGCACAGCGTGCGGCTCGTGAAGGGCAGCCATATCGTCACGAAGCGCCTGTTCGATCACGACCACGCGTATATCTTCCAGAACCCGGACAAGCGGATCATCTTCGCGATTCCCTACGAGCACGACTACACGCTGGTCGGCACGACGGACGTCGAATATCACCACGATCCGGCCAAGGTCGCGATCGACCGCGACGAAACGCTCTACCTGTGCGAGTCGATCAATCGCTATTTCAAGCGTAAGATCTCGCCCGCCGACGTGCACTGGACCTATTCCGGCGTGCGCCCGCTGCTCGAAGAGGAAGGCGCCGACAATCCGTCCGCGGTCACGCGCGACTACCGGCTCGAACTCGACGACAACGGCGCGCCGCTGCTGTCGGTGTTCGGCGGCAAGATCACGACCTTCCGCAAGCTCGCCGAAGAAGCGGCCGACCTGCTGTGCCGCTCGCTCGACAAGCCCGCCGGCGCCTGGACGGCCGGCGCGGCGCTGCCCGGCGGCGACATCGCCGACGCGCGCTTCGCGCCGTTCGCCGAGGCCTTCGCGAAACGTCATCCGTGGCTGCCCGCCGGGCTCGCGCGACGCTATGCGCGCGCCTACGGCACGCGCGCCGAGCGCGTGCTCGGCGGCGCGACCTCGCTCGCGGAACTCGGCGCGCCGATCGCGCCCGGTCTCTACGAAGCGGAGCTGCGCTACCTGCGCGACGTCGAATGGGCGACCCGCGCGGAGGACGTGCTGTGGCGCCGTTCGAAGCTCGGCCTGCATGTCGCGCCGGGCACGCTCGACACGGTCGCCGCCGCGCTCGACGCCTGGTTCGCGACCGCCCGACCGACCGCGGCTGCGCACTGAATGGCACGGAAGGTCCGGTAACACCCCACGCGCCGCTCCCCGCGGCGCGCATCACAACTACGCTTGCATGGAGATGAGACAAATGCAGGATCAGTACATTCTCGCTCTCGACCAGGGCACCACCAGCTCCCGCGCGATGCTGTTCGATCGTCAGGGCAATATCGTGTCGATCGCTCAGAAGGAATTCGAGCAGATCTACCCGCAACCGGGCTGGGTCGAGCACAACCCGCAGGAAATCTGGTCGACCCAGGCAGGCGTCGCGGCGGAAGCCGTCACGCGCGCCGGCCTGAACGGCACGTCGATCGCCGCGATCGGCATCACCAACCAGCGCGAAACCACGATCGTGTGGGATCGCGAGACCGGCCAGCCGATCTACAACGCGATCGTGTGGCAGGACCGCCGCACCGCCGACTTCTGCGACCAGCTGAAGGCGCAGGGCCTCGACGAGAAGGTGCGCGCGAAGACCGGCCTGCCGATCGACTCCTACTTCTCCGGCACCAAGATCCGCTGGATCCTCGACAACGTCGAGGGTGCGCGCGAGAAGGCGCGCCAGGGCAAGCTCGCGTTCGGCACGGTCGACAGCTGGCTCGTGTGGAACTTCACCAAGCACGAGCTGCACGTGACCGACGTGACCAACGCGTCGCGCACGATGCTGTTCAACATCCACACGCGCGAGTGGGACGACGATCTCCTGGAAGCGCTCGACATCCCGCGCAGCATGCTGCCGGAAGTGCGCGCGTCGTCGGAGATCTACGGCAACACCAAGACCACCGTGTTCGCCTCGAAGATCCCGCTCGCGGGCATCGCGGGCGACCAGCAGGCGGCGCTGTTCGGCCAGATGTGCACGACCTCGGGCATGGTCAAGAACACCTACGGCACCGGCTGCTTCCTGATGATGAACACCGGGACCAAGCCGATCGAGTCGAAGAACAACCTCGTGACGACGATCGCATGGCAGGTCGGCAACGAGGTGAACTACGCGCTCGAAGGCAGCATCTTCATCGCGGGCGCGGTGGTGCAGTGGCTGCGCGACGGCCTCGGCATCATCAAGAGCGCGGCCGAGATCGAAGCGCTCGCGGCCAGCGTGCCGCACACCGACGGCGTCTACCTCGTGCCCGCCTTCGCCGGCCTCGGCGCGCCGCACTGGAACCCGCGCGCGCGCGGCTCGCTGTTCGGCGTGACGCGCGGCACGACGTCCGCGCACCTCGCGCGCGCGGCGCTCGATTCGATCGCCTACCAGTCGCTCGACGTGCTGAAGGCGATGGAGGCCGACTCGGGCATCCGCATCGGCGAGCTGCGCGTCGACGGCGGCGCGAGCGCGAACAATCTGCTGATGCAGTTCCAGGCAGACCTGCTCGGCGTCGACGCGGTGCGTCCGCAGATCACCGAGACCACGGCGCTCGGCGCCGCGTATCTCGCGGGTCTCGCGATCGGCTACTGGGAAAACCTCGACGACCTGCGCAGCCAGTGGCAGCTCGACAAGCGCTTCTCCCCGTCGCTGGCGGACCGTGAAGTCAGCGCCTGTCTGTCCGGCTGGCAGCGCGCGGTGCGCGCGGCGAAGGCCTGGGCCGACGACACGAAGTAAACTGCGGCACCGGTAAAACAACCCTTCATTAGAAATAGCAGGCGGGCCGCGCGACCTTCGCGCGAGTCCGCCGCATTGGTAGAGCGAGACAAACATGTCACCTTATATTGCAGAATTCATCGGCACGGCGATCCTCGTGCTGCTGGGCAACGGCGCGGTCGCCAACGTATTGCTGGCGAAGACCAAGGGCCGGGGCGCGGACCTGATCGTGATCGTGATGGGCTGGGCGATGGCCGTGTTCGTCGCGGTTTACGTGACCGCCTCGTTCAGCGGCGCGCACCTGAATCCGATCGTCACGATCAGCCTCGCGCTCGCGGGCAAGTTCGCGTGGTCGAAGGTGCTCGGCTACATCGTGTCGCAGATGCTCGGCGGCATGGCGGGCGCGCTGCTCGTCTGGCTCGCGTATCGCCAGCACTTCGCGAAGGAAGTCGATCCCGACCTGAAGCTCGCGGTCTTCTGCACCGCGCCCGCGATCCGCAGCGTCACGCACAACGTGCTGACGGAGGCGATCTGCACCTTCGTGCTGATCCTCGGCGTGCTGTACCTCGCCGCGCCGCAAGTCGGCCTCGGCGCGCTCGACGCGCTGCCGGTCGGTCTCCTCGTGCTCGGCATCGGCATCTCGCTCGGCGGCCCGACGGGCTACGCGATGAGCCCCGCGCGCGACCTGTCGCCGCGCATCATGCACGCGCTGCTGCCGATCCCGGGCAAGCGCGACAGCGACTGGCGCTATGCGTGGGTGCCCGTGCTCGGGCCGCTGCTCGGCGGCTCGCTCGCAGCGGGGCTCTACCTGTACCTGCATTCGGCGCGCTGAGCGCGATGTGTGCGATGTGTGCGGCGGGCCACCCAGGCCCGCCAAAACCCGCCGACGGCCCCGCCCCGGCGGGTTTTTTGCATGGAGACGACCCACCGCGTCGCGGGTGAAAGCACGTATGATGGCGACTGACTGCTGATTCCTGCCTTCGTCCCTGCTCCTATGCTCGACCATCTCATCTGCGACTGCGACGGCGTCCTCGTCGACAGCGAAGTGATCGCCGATCGCGTGCTGTTCGACACGCTGTCCGACACGTTCCCCGGCATCAATTTCACCGCCGACGCGAAAGCCGCGTTCGGCCAGCAGACCTCGCGCTTTCTCGCGGGTCTCGAAACGCGTCACGGCATCACGATGCCGCCCGACTTCCTGCAAACGATCGAACAGCGCGTCGAGGACGCGCTCGCCCGTTCGCTCACGCCGATTGCCGGCGTGCGCGAGGCCCTGCTGAAGGTGAAGCTGCCGGTGGCCGTGGTGTCGAACAGCGGGCTCGACCGGGTGCGGCGCTCGCTCAAGCGCGCGGCGCTGACCGACGTGTTCGGCGAGCGCGTGTTCAGCGCCGAGCAGGTCGCGCATCCCAAGCCCTATCCCGACGTCTATCTGTTCGCCGCGCTCTCGCTCGGCGTCGATCCGTCGCGCTGCCTCGTCATCGAGGACAGCATGTCCGGCCTGAACGCCGCACGCGCGGCCGGCATGAAGACGATCGCGTTCGTGGGCGCGAGCCACATTCCGGGCGGATACGAGGACGTGCTGCGCAAGCTCGGCGTGACGCGCATCATGCGCTCGATGGACGAACTGCCCGCGCTCGTCGCGGCAGGCGCGCGCGGCGCGTTCGGGGATCTGCAGTCGTAGACTGCGACGACGCGCGCGGACCGTTCGGGCCGCGCGCGTCATCGTCGCGCGGCATGCCGGTCGTCGTCACGACGGACGCCCGACGAGGCTGCGCGATTCCTGCCCGCGCTTCGCACGCGGCGGCGCACGGTGGACGCGACGCGGCCGACCCGCGCCGCCGCACACCGCGTTCGCGCGCAGCCATCGCGCACGGCGTCCGGGCCGTTCACCGGCCCGCCCGGCGCGCGAATCCGAATCCGACCGCCGGCCCGCAAGCCGGCGGCCCGCCTCACCCGATCACGCGGCGTCGACGCATGCGTCGCGCTCGCGCGCGGCCGCGAGCGCGGTGCGGAACGCCACCAGTTCCTCGATCGTCAGCATCGGCAGGTCGTGCTGCTCGGCAAAGCGCGCGACATCGTCGCCGCGCGTCATCGTGCCGTCCGGATTCATCAGCTCGCACAGCACGCCGGCCGGCTTGAGGCCCGCGAGGATCGTCAGGTCGACCGTCCCCTCGGTATGGCCGCGCCGCGCGAGCACGCCGCCCGGCGCCGCGCGCAGCGGGAACACGTGGCCCGGCCGCACGATGTCGGCGGGCCGCGCAGCGTCGGCGATCGCCGCGCGGATCGTCGTCACGCGGTCGGCCGCCGACACGCCGGTCGACACCCCGTCGCGCGCCTCGATCGACACCGTGAACGCGGTGCCGTTGCGGCTCTCGTTCAGTTGCACCATCGGCGGCAACTCAAGCGCGCGGACCTTCTCGTCGGTCAGGCACAGGCACACGATGCCGCTGCATTCGCGGATCAGGAGCGCCATCGTCGCATCGGTGAGCCGTTCGGCGGCGACGATCAGGTCGGCCTCGTTCTCGCGATCGTGATCGTCCTGCAACACGACCGCGCGCCCTTCGCGCAACGCGGCAAGCGCAGCGGCGATGCGCGGCGGCACCGGTTCATCGGCCAGCAGGGGAAGATCGGCAAAGGCGTCGGCAGGCGCCGGCGCGGAAGACAACGGAAAGGACATGTGAAACGCTCCTCGCAAGACAAATTGGGCGAAAAACGTTCCAGGGCATTGCAAACAGACAGAACGACGCTGCGCCGCCTCATGCTTGGCGCATGCAGCGGACGCGTCTCGACGCACGTGACTATCTGCACATCTTCTTTCATCCGGACTATGACCGTCGGCTCTGGCATCGGACCAGATCTGCTGACCCCGTGCAGGGCACGGGCGCTCGCGGGCTCGCCGGCTTCTCGCCAGCCTACCGCCGGTGGGGAATTGCACCCCGCCCTGAAGACGCACTGATTGAAAAACACCGGATCGACCGGCGGGCCAAGCATACAACAGCTGCGCGAAAGTCGCAGCGGAAACCCTCAAAACCCGACCGACGGCCCCGTCTAAACCGGCGCCGTCATTGCGGCACATGCCAGCGCGGCGGCACCTCGGCGTTGACCGTCACGCGGAACGCGCGCGCCTCGGTGTCGCCGGGATTGCGCAGCGTGTACGGCTGGTCCGCGTCGAACACGATCGCGTCGCCCGTGGCAAGCAGCTGGCGGCGGTCATGCACGCTGATTTCCAACGTGCCCTCGCTGACGACGAGATTGATGCTCGTGCCCGGCGCGCGGCGCACGCCGGTCTCGGTATGCAGCGGCGCGACGCGCAGCGCGTGGAACTCGGTCGCCGACGGTTCGCCTTCCGGATACAGCGCGCGCGTCGAGAAGCGGCCGTTCGAGCTGACCACGTGCGCCGCGCGTTCCGCCGGCAGATGCTCGAAACCGTTGACCGCATGGCGGCGCAGGAATGCCGCGACCGACACCTTGAGCGCCGCCGCGATCTTGCACAGCACCTTGATCGACGGCACGCTGCGCGCCGATTCGATCTGCGCGAGCATCGCCCGCGACACGCCGGACAAGCGCGCGAGCGCGTCGAGCGACAGTTGCCGCTCGGCGCGCAGCCGCGCGAGATTCACGCCGACCACCCGTTCGAGCGCATCGAACGGCTCCTGCGGCGCGAACGCCGCGACCGCGGCATCTGCGGCGGATACATCGCGCACGAGCGCCAGGGATGAATGCATGGCTTGGCCTCCGGGGCTGCGTCGCAACCCAGTGAATTAGGTGGGGCAAGACTAGCACCCGGGTCCGCGCGGGCAAACGAAGTTATCTTCACACTGTTATCAGCATCGCGGAGGAATGCGCCGCAACCCGGCGCATGCCGGCCGGTTATCGCGTCGCCGACGCGGCGCCCGCGCCGGCCGCGCCGCGCGCGTCGAGCCGCGACGCGCCGAACGTGACCGCGAGCGCCGCGCCGGTGACGAGCACCGCGACCCACGGCAGCGCGTCGAGCGCGAAGCCGTGCGTGAGCGCGAGGCCGCCCAGCCATGCGCCGCCCGCATTGCCGACGTTGAACGCGCCGATGTTGAGCGTCGAGGCGAGATGCGGCGCATGCGCGGCCTTCTCGACCACGCGCGCCTGCAGCGGCGGCACCGTCGCGAACGCCGCGATGCCCCACACGAACACCGTGATCGCGGACGCGACCGGCAGGTGGCTCGTCTTCGCGAACACGGCCATCACCGCCATCAGCGCGACCAGGATCGCCATCAGGGCCGGCATCAGCGCGCGGTCGGCGAGCTTGCCGCCGAGCGTGTTGCCGATCGTCAGGCCCGCGCCGAACAGCACCAGGATCAGCGACACCGCGCGCGGCGAGAAGCCGCTCACGTCCTCGAGGATCGGCGCGATATAGGTGAACACGACGAACACGCCGCCGAAGCCGAGCACGGTCATCAGGAGTGCGAGCCATACCTGCGGATCCCTGAGCACGCGCACTTCGCGGCCGAGGCCGACCGGCCCCGCGTCGTGCCGGTTCGGCACCAGCGCCGCGACGCCCGCGAGCGCGGCCACGCCGAGGCCCGCGACGATCCAGAACGACGCGCGCCAGCCGAGCAGCTGGCCGATGAAGGTGCCGAACGGCACGCCGAGCACGTTCGACAGCGTGAGGCCCGTGAACATCAGCGCGATCGCGCTCGCGCGCTTGTCGGCCGGCACCAGCGACGATGCGACCACCGCGCCGATGCCGAAGAACGAACCGTGCGCGAACGAGGTGACGACCCGCGCGACCATCAGCATCGCGTAGTCCGACGCGATCGCGCACAGCACGTTGCCGACGATGAAGATGGCCATCAGCAGCTGCAGCGCGGCCTTGCGCGGCATGCGGCTCGTCAGCACCGCGAGCAGCGGCGCGCCGACCGCGACGCCGAGCGCGTAGCCGCTGACGAGCAGGCCCGCGGACGGCAGCGTGACCGACAGGTCGCGCGCGACGTCGGGCAGCAGGCCCATGATGATGAATTCGGTGGTGCCGATGGCGAACGCGCTGATCGCGAGCGCCAGCAAGGGAATAGGCATGGAAGGCTCCGGGTCCGGCAAGGCGGCGCGGAACCGTTGCCGCGCCGCATCAAAGATGCAATCGAGCGCGCATTGTCTCGAATACGCTCATTTTTGATAATTGGCGTAGCATTTGAATCATTTTCAAAAATCCTGGAAGAATCACATGGACCGGCTCGGCGATATCCGCCTGTTTGTCGAGGCCGCCGAGCTGGGCAGCCTGTCCGCCGCCGGGCGCAAGCTGAACCTGACGCCCGCCGCCGCCAGCGCGCGGCTCGCGAAGCTGGAGGCCGCCGTGTCGACCCGGCTGTTCGAGCGCTCGACCCGCCGCCTGCGCCTGACCGAGGAAGGCCGGCTCTACCTGAACGGCTGCCGCCAGGCGCTGCAGGCGCTCGACGACGCCGACGCGCTGCTGCACAGCGGCCGCGGCGCGGTCAGCGGCAAGCTGCGGCTGTCGGCCACCTCCGACTTCGGCCGCCACCAGCTGCTCGACTGGCTCGACGCGTTCAGCGCGCGCCATCCGGACGTGAGGTTCGCGCTCACCGCGACCGATTCGTCGTCGAACCTGTGGCAGGACGACATCGATCTCGCGATCCGCTTCGCCGCGCCGCCCGACGGCGCGCTGGTCGCCCGGCGGCTGGCCGCCGACCGCCGCGTGCTGTGCGCCGCGCCCGGCTATCTCGCCGAACACGGCGCGCCGCGCGATCCGCACGATCTGGCGCGGTTCCGCTGCAACGTGGTCACGATCGCGTCGGGCCCGCTCAACACCTGGCGCTTCAGCCGCGCCGGCGTGACCCAGACCTACATCGCCCCGCTCGCGTCCGCCTACGAGACCAACGACGGCGACCTGATGCGCGCGTGGACGATCCGCGGCCACGGGATCGCGCTCCAGTCGATCTGGGACGTCGCGGACGACGTCCGCGCCGGCCGCCTGAAGGTCCTGCTGCCGGACTGGCGGCACCACGACGCGCCGCTGCACGCGATCTACCCCGGCAAGCGCTACATGGCGCCGCGCGTGCGCGCGCTGCTCGATTTCCTGATCGAGCGCTTCGCGGCCGAGGAGGCCGCGCTCGACGACCTGCTGACCGCGTGCCGCTGATCCGGCGCCGACCGCCCCGAAAGGGTCTCATCCCCTGCGCGTCCGGCGTCGCGCCGCCGCAACCGCGCGCCGCCTGTCACGCGGCGGATATCCGCCGGGCGGGCCCGAAAAGCTATAATGGAAAGCTTTCCCGACGGCATTTGCTCGCGCATGCGTGCCGCCGCGCCCAAGGCGCGCGGCGGCGGCGCACTTCAGCGCGTTGCGATCCGTCCCCGATCGGCTTTTGAACGACGCCCCCAGGTCAACCACTGCGAACGGCGAACCCCCATGACCAAGAAAGTTTACGTAAAAACCTTCGGCTGCCAGATGAACGAGTACGACTCGGACAAGATGGTCGACGTGCTCAACGCCGCTGAAGGCCTCGTCAAGACGGACACCCCCGAAGACGCGGACATCATCCTGTTCAACACCTGCTCGGTGCGCGAGAAGGCGCAGGAAAAGGTGTTCTCCGACCTCGGCCGCGTGCGCGAGCTGAAGGAGGCGCGCCCCGACCTGCTGATCGGCGTCGGCGGCTGCGTCGCGAGCCAGGAAGGCGCGTCGATCGTCGCGCGCGCGCCGTACGTCGACCTCGTGTTCGGCCCGCAGACGCTGCACCGGCTGCCGTCGATGATCGACGCGCGCCGCGCGAGCGGCCGCGCGCAGGTCGACATCACGTTCCCCGAGATCGAGAAGTTCGACCACCTGCCGCCCGCGCGCGTCGATGGCCCGAGCGCGTTCGTGTCGATCATGGAAGGGTGCAGCAAGTACTGCAGCTATTGCGTGGTGCCGTACACGCGCGGCGAGGAAGTGTCGCGCCCGCTCGACGACGTGCTCACCGAGATCGCCGGCCTGGCCGAACAGGGCGTGCGCGAAGTCACGCTGCTCGGCCAGAACGTGAATGCCTATCGCGGCGCGCTCACGCAGGGCGCGCAGGAGATCGCCGATTTCGCGACGCTGATCGAATATGTCGCGGACCTGCCCGGCATCGAGCGGATCCGCTACACGACCTCGCATCCGAAGGAATTCACGCAGCGCCTGCTCGACGTCTACGCGAAGGTGCCGAAGCTCGTGAACCACCTGCACCTGCCGGTGCAGCACGGCTCCGACCGCATCCTGATGGCGATGAAGCGCGGCTACACGGTGCTCGAATACAAGTCGGTGGTCCGCAAGCTGCGCGCGATCCGCCCGGACCTGTCGCTCGCGACCGACCTGATCGTCGGCTTCCCCGGCGAGACCGAGGACGACTTCGCGAAGATGATGGCGCTCGTCGAGGAGATGGGCTACGACACCAGCTTCTCGTTCATCTACAGCCCGCGCCCCGGCACGCCGGCCGCGAACCTGCACGACGACACCCCGCGCGAAGTCAAGCTGCGCCGCCTGCAGCACCTGCAGGCGACCATCGAGGAAAACGTCGCGCGGATCAGCCGGTCGATGGTCGGCCGGGTCGAGCGCATTCTCGTCGAAGGGCCCTCGCGCAAGGATCCGAACGAACTGGCAGGCCGCACCGAGAACAACCGGGTGGTGAATTTCCCGGCGCCCGTCGCGTCGCACCCGCGCCTGATCGGCCAGATGATCGACGTGAAGATCAACCACGCGTACCCGCACTCGCTGCGCGGCGAACTCGTGCTCGCGCACGACGACGCCAGCGCGGCCACGCACTGAAGCCCCCCGCAGGAGCCTGACGCCACTTTGAAGCCCGCCCAAGCACTGGAATTCACCGCGCCGCGCGACGACAACGCGCGCCTTGCCAACCTCTGCGGTCCGCTCGACGAGAATCTGCGGCAAATCGAGCAGGCGCTCGACGTGACGCTGCAGCGGCGCGGCCACCGGATCGCGATCCGCGGCCGCGGCGCGAGGCTCGCGCTGACCGCACTCGAGAACTTCTACAACCGCGCGCGCGATCCGCTGTCGCTCGACGACATCCAGCTCGCGCTCGTCGAGGCCCGCCACACCGGCCGGGCCGCGCGCCCGAACGGCGACGAGCTCGACGTGCGCTTTCGCGGCGATCCGGATCATCCGTTCGACGAGCCCGCGGTGCGGCTCGACGACGAAACCGGCGAAGAGGCGGGCCCCAAGCTCTACACGCGCCGCGCCGACCTGCGCGGCCGCACGCCCGCGCAGCGCGAGTATCTGAAGCAGATCCTGTCGCACGACGTGACCTTCGGGATCGGGCCGGCCGGCACCGGCAAGACCTATCTCGCGGTCGCCTGCGCGGTGGACGCGCTCGAGCGCGACCAGGTCAAGCGCATCGTGCTGACCCGGCCCGCGGTCGAGGCGGGCGAGCGGCTCGGCTTCCTGCCCGGCGATCTCGCGCAGAAGGTCGACCCGTACCTGCGCCCGCTGTACGACGCGCTGTACGACCTGCTCGGCTTCGACAAGACCGCGAAGATGTTCGAGCGCCAGATGATCGAGATCGCGCCGCTCGCCTACATGCGCGGCCGCACGCTGAACCATGCGTTCATCATCCTCGACGAGGCGCAGAACACCACGCCCGAGCAGATGAAGATGTTCCTCACGCGGATCGGCTTCGGCTCGAAGGCCGTGGTGACGGGCGACACGAGCCAGGTCGACCTGCCGCGCGGCCACAAGAGCGGCCTCGTCGAGGCGCAGCAGGTGCTCAACGGCGTGCGCGGCATCGCGCTCACGCGCTTCACGAGCGCGGACGTGGTGCGCCATCCGCTCGTCGCGCGCATCGTGGAAGCCTACGACGGCTTCCACGCGCAGCATCAGGACGACTGATCCGTCCCGGGCCGGGCGCCGCCGGGCCGCCCGGCCATTTGGTGTATGCTCGGCCCGTTCACTTCGACGCCCGCTCCATGAAATCGTCACGCCAAGCTTCCCCCCGACGCGCGGCCGCCGCCGCCGACCTCCCCCGCCTGTCGCTGTTCGACGCGAAGGGCAAAGTCAAGACCGTCGCCGCGCAGGCGCTGCGCATCGACTTCGCCGACGGCCGCAGCCTGATGTTCGATCTGTCCGGCAGCTCCGGCGACGCCGCGGTCGCGATCGTCGCGCAGCATGCCGACCCGGCGCAGCGCGCCACGCTCGGGCTGCGTCCCGAGCACTACGACAGCGTGACCGTGCATGTCGGCGCGGAACCCGCGCCGGTGGCCGACGAGGACTACGCGGGCGCGGCCGAGCCGGCGCTCGCGCTGTCGGTGCAGTACGGCGACGAGATCACGGCCGCCGTGCGCAAGACCCTGCCCAAGCGCAAGCTGATCGCCGAATGGCTCGCCCCGGCGATCCTCGACGCGGCCGAGCTGACGGTGCGTTTCGTCGGCACGAAGGAAGGCCGCTCGCTCAACGGCGAGTACCGGCACAAGGACTACGCGACCAACGTGCTGACCTTCGCCTACGGCGATTCGCCGACGGGCGCGGTGGTCGGCGACCTGGTGCTGTGCTGCCCGGTCGTCGAAAAGGAAGCCAAGGCGCAGGGCAAGCCGCTCGAGGCGCACTACGCGCACCTGCTCGTGCACGGCGCGCTGCACGCGCAGGGCTATGACCACGAGACGGGCGAGGCGGATGCCGCCGAGATGGAAGCGCTCGAAATCGACATCCTCGCGAAGCTCGGCTTTCCGAATCCTTACCAGTAAGCCCGCGCCGCCGTGAACGCGCCCGCTGCTTCAGCGTACCCGCCCGCCGCGCTCGGCGAAGGCCGGCTCCTGTCGGAGGCCGAGCTGAGCGCATCGCTCGCCGCGACGCTCGGCGGCTGGGACGGCCAGCGCGACCTGTGGCTGTTCGGCTATGGCTCGCTGATCTGGAACCCGGGGCTGCCGGTGGCCGAGGCGCTGCGCGCGCGCGTGCACGGCTACCACCGCGGCCTGTACCTGTGGTCGCGCGTGAACCGCGGCACGCCCGCACAGCCGGGCCTCGTGCTCGCGCTGGACCGCGGCGGCTCGTGCAGCGGCATCGCGTTCCGGCTCGCCGGACCGACCGCGCTGCCGCACCTCGAAGCGCTGTGGAAACGCGAGATGCCGATGGGCTCGTACCGCCCGGCCTGGCTGCCCTGCCAGCTCGCGAACGGCGCGCGCGTGCCCGCGCTCGCGTTCGTGATGCGCCGCGAAGCGCCGACCTACACCGGCAAGCTCGACGACGCGATCGTCAAGGCGGTGTTCGACTGCGCGCAGGGCCGCTACGGTACGACCCTCGACTACGTGAGCCGCACCGTCGCCGCGCTGCGCGACAGCGGCATCCCCGACCGCGCGCTCGAGGCGCTGCTCGCGCGCTGCCGCTGAGCGGCCCGGCCGTACCGCGAGGCCGTTACGGCGAGGCCGACACAGCGACGCCACGACCTTGGTGTATCCTTGATCATTCCGTGACAGCGCGCCCCAACCGAAACCAGGCGCACCACCATGAACGATTCCTATCCCAGTCGAAAATTCACCGACAAACCGCATGAAAAGCGCTCGCTGCTCGAGCGCCTGACCGACTTCATCTCGCCCGAGCCCGACTCCCGGGCCGAGCTGCTCGAAATCCTGCAGGACGCGCACGAACGCAACCTGATCGACGCCGATTCGCTGTCGATGATCGAAGGCGTGTTCCAGGTCTCCGACCTGTGCGCGCGCGACATCATGGTGCCCCGCGCCCAGATGGACGCGCTCAACATCGCCGACAAGCCCGAGGATTTCATCCCCTTCGTGCTGGAAAAGGCCCATTCGCGCTACCCCGTCTACGAAGACAACCGCGACAACGTGATCGGCGTGCTGCTCGCGAAGGACCTGCTGCGCTTCTACGCCGAAGAAGAGTTCGATGTGCGCGGAATGCTGCGCCCGGCCGTGTTCATCCCGGAATCGAAGCGCCTGAACGTGCTGCTGCACGACTTCCGCGTGAACCGCAACCACCTCGCGATCGTCGTCGACGAGTACGGCGGCGTGGCGGGCCTCATCACGATCGAGGACGTGCTCGAACAGATCGTCGGCGACATCGAGGACGAATACGACTTCGACGAGGAAAGCGGCAACATCATCTCGGCGCCGGACGGCCGCTACCGCGTGCGCGCGCTGACCGAGATCGAGCAGTTCAACGAGACGTTCGGCACCGATTTCCCCGACGACGAAGTCGACACGATCGGCGGCCTCATCACGCATCACTTCGGCCGCGTGCCGCATCGGGGCGAGAAGCTGCGCCTCGACAACCTGATCTTCGAAATCCAGCGCGGCGACGCGCGTCAGGTCCACGTGCTGCTGGTGCGCCGCGATCCGCTTGCCGGCCGCCGCAGCGCATCCGCCGGCGACGACTGAACGCCGGGCCGCTTCGTCCCCTCCCTCGCATCCGACGCTCTCGCATGGCCGATCCGATCCCGTCCCGCCCGCGGCGCGGCGCCGCTTTTTCCGCATCCGGCCGTGCGCTGCCGGGCTGGCACTACCCGGCCGCACTGCTGGCGGGCGCGGCCAACACGCTGACCTTCGCGCCGACGCCGCACGGGGGCTGGCTGCAACTGCTGGTGTTCGCGTGGTTCTACGCGCAGCTCGTGCGCACCACGAGCCGCGCGCGCGCCGCGCTCACGGGCGCCGCGTTCGGCTTCGGCAACTTCCTCAGCGGCATCTGGTGGCTGTACATCAGCATGCACGTGTACGGCGAGATGGCCGCGCCGCTGGCGGGCGGCGCGCTCGTGCTGTTCTGCCTGTACCTGTCGGCTTATCCGGCGCTCTCGGCGCTGCTGTGGTCATGGTGCGCGGGCCGTCCCGGCAACGGCCGCGCCGAGGCCCGGCCGTTCTCGCCGACCTGGCACGGCGCGTTCGCCTTCGCGAGCGCCTGGGCGCTCGGCGAGTGGCTGCGCGGCACCCTGTTTACCGGCTTCCCGTGGCTCGCGAGCGGCTATCCGCAGGTCGACGGGCCGTTCGCCGGCTACGCGGCGCTGGTCGGGGTGTACGGCATCGGCTGGGTGCTCGCGCTGTTCGCGGCGCTCGTCGTGCAGGCCCTCGTGCGCTGGCGCACGCCCGGCCGCGCGTCGGCCGGCGCGGCCGCGCCGGCGGCGCTCGCGCTCGCGCTCGTCGCGGGCGGCCTCGCGCTCGCCCAAGTGCCGTGGACCGTGCCCGCGAACGCGCCGCTCAGCGTCCGGCTGCTGCAAGGCAACGTGAAGCAGGACGTCAAGTTCGAGGAAGCCGGCATCGTCGCCGCGATCGCGATGTACCAGAAGATGATCACCGACAAGCCGGCCGACCTGATCGTCACGCCGGAGACCGCGATCGCCGTGCTGATCCAGGAGCTGCCCGAGCCGTTCGCGCGCGCGATACGCAAGTTCAGCGACACGACCGGCTCGGCGGTGCTGTTCGGCGCGGTGGGCGCAACGGTGACCGACGACGGCCGGATCATCGACTACACCAACAGCCTGTACGGCGTCACGCCGAACTCGAAGGACATCTACCACTACGACAAGCATCACCTGGTGCCGTTCGGCGAGTTCATCCCGTGGGGATTCCGCTGGTTCGTCGACCTGATGAAGATGCCGCTCGGCGACTTCGCGCGCGGCGCGCCGGTGCAGCGGCCGTTCCTCGTGCACAACCAGCCGGTGATGGCGGACATCTGCTACGAGGACATCTTCGGCGAGGAAATCGCCGCGACGATCCGCGACAACCCGCAACCGCCGGGCGTGCTCGTCAACGTGACCAACCTCGCGTGGTTCGGCGACACCATCGCGCTCGACCAGCACCTGCAGATCGCGCGGATGCGCTCGCTCGAAACCGGCCGGCCCATGCTGCGCGCGACCAACACCGGCATGACGGCCGCCATCGACGCGCGCGGCCGCGTGATCGGCAAGCTGCGCCCGTTCACGATCGGCGTGCTCGACGTGCGCGTCGAAGGCACGACGGGCAGCACGCCCTACGTGACGAGCGGCAATACCGCCGTGCTCGCGCTGTCGCTGGTGCTGCTCGCCTTCGGCTTCGCGTTCGGCCCGCGCCTGCGCCGCCGCGGCTGACGCGCAGGCGCGCCCGCGCCTTCAGGCGGCCCAGTCCGCGCCGGACACCAGCGCGCGCAGGTCGCGCGCGACCGCCTCGAGCACCGGCTCCCACTGCGTGAAGGCCGACTGCCGATACAGCGTCACGCTCGGATACGACGGGCTGTCGCGCCGCTCGAGCCGCCACGGCCAATGCGGATTCACGTCGAGCAGCACCCAGGTCGGCCGGCCGAGCGCGCCGGCCAGATGCGCGACCGAGGTGCAGACCGTCACGACCAGATCGAGCGACGCGATCAGCGCCGCCGTATCGTCGAAGCTGCGCAGCGCGTCGGTGTGATCGATCACGGGGAAGCCGGCCGCCCGCGCGGCCGCGACGTCCTGATCCGCGCCCGGCTGCAGCGAATGGAACGCCACGCCCTCCAGCCCGCCGAACGCGGCCGCGTAGCGCTCGAGCCCGACCCGCCGCAACGGATTGCGCTGATGGGTCAGGCTGCCCGTCCAGGCCAGACCGACCCGGAACCGCCGCACGCCCGGCGCGGCCGCCTCGTCGCCGGCGTCGAGCCGCGCGCGCCACGCGTCGCGCGCCTCCTGATCGGCGCGCAGGTACGGCACGGTCTCGCCGAGCGCCGCATCGCCGAGCCCGAGCAGCCAGGGCACGCTCATCAACGGCACTTCGTAGTCGCAGGCAGGCAGCGCCTTGACGCCGCCGCCCGCGCTGAATCCGTCGACGTGCTCGCCGAGCGTGCGCTCAAGCAGCGCGGCGAGCGGCGGGAAGGTGTTCCACAGCAGCCGGCCGCCCTCGCGATGCACACGCTCGGCCAACACCGGCACGTAGCGACAGAACTGCAGCAGGTCGCCCATCCCCTGCTCGCCCCACAGCAGCAGCGTCTTGCCCGCCAGCGGCTCGCCGCGCCAGCGCGGCGCGGGCAACGTGGGCAGCTTGCCGCGCAGCTCGCCCGAGCCCGCCCAGCGCGCTTCGTGCTCCGCCCAGCCCGTCGCGTAATCGCCGCGCACCAGATGCAGGATCGCCAGATTGAAGCGATAGGTCGGATCGTCGGGCGCGCGCTCGCACGCGAGGCGCGTGAAGCGCTCGGCATCGTCCCAGCGCTGCGCCTCCTTGCAGGCGCTCGCCGCGTTGTTCAGCGCGAGCGGATTGTCCGGCGCGAGCGCGAGGGCGGTGTCGGCCGCACTCAACGCGCCCTCGAGGTCGAAACGGGCGATCCGCACGGTGACCAGGTTGATCCACGCGTCGACGTCGCGCGGCTCGACCCGCACCGCCTCTTCCAGCAGCGCGTTCTCGTCGGCCGGGTCGCCGCCCGACAAGCGGATCGCGATCGCCAGGTTGTTGCGCAGCGACGGCCAGTCGGGCGTATGCGCGAGCACCGCCCGGTACGGCGCGACCGCATCGGCATGGCGCCCGGCGAGCTGCAGCGTGTAGCCGTAGTTGAAGCCGGCATCCGCCGAATCCGGATGCAGCCGCCATTGCAGCTCCGCGAGCGCGAGCGCGTCGGCGCCGTGGCCTTCGCGCAGCAGCACCCCGGTCAGCTGGCGGATCGCGGCGTCGTCGAGGCGGTGCAGGTGCGCGGCCGCATCGAGCCACAGCGCGCGCGTCCCGGCCCGGCCGGCGTTGCCCGCCTCGAGCGCGCGGCGCAGGAACGCGAGGAGGGGCGGCAGGAGCGGCAACTGCGGAACGGTGGAGGTCATGGGATCGGGCGCGCGAATTCTGATCTGCACATCTTACCGGTTCCGTCGCGCGCGCAAGCGATTCCGTGCAGTCATGCCGACGTTGCCCCGCGTGCGCGAACGCCCGGACGCGCCGTTCCGGGCCCGCCTGCGCCCGCCCCGCGACGCGCCGCCGGCGGGCCCGCGAGCCCGCGCCG
>NZ_JBXAPG010000063.1:0-33146 GCF_058803765.1 Burkholderia sp. GW821-FHT14F03 | reverse complement strand
GGGTGCGGAGATGTGTAGAAGACACAGGGCCGCGCCCGCGCGGCGGCCGCGCCGCTTGAGCAGCCAGGCCCCGCCGAGCATCAGCGCGGCCAGCGCGAGGAAGTACGCCACCGGAAAGCCCGGCAGCACCGCGAACACCAGCAGCACCGCGCCCGCGAGCCACAGGGCCTGGGGCTGCCGGCCGATCTGCTCGGTCAGGTCCGCCGCGAGCGACTGGCGGACCTCGCCGGGCACGCGCGTGACGATGATGCCCGCCGTGATCGAAATCAGCAGGGCGGGAATCTGTCCGATCAGGCCGTCGCCGATCGACAGGATCGCGTAGGTCGACATCGCCTCGCTCGCGCTCATGCCGTGCATGAACACGCCGACCGCCGTGCCCCCCAGGATGTTGACGAGGATGATGATGATGCCGGCGATGGCGTCGCCCTTGACGAACTTCATCGCGCCGTCCATCGCGCCGTACAGCTGGCTTTCCTTCTGGACGAGGCCGCGCTGGCGGCGCGCCTCGTTGGCGTCGATGATGCCGGCGCGCATGTCGCCGTCGATGCTCATCTGCTTGCCGGGCATGCCGTCGAGCGAGAAGCGCGCGCCGACCTCGGCGACGCGCTCCGAGCCCTTCGTGATGACGATGAACTGGACGATCGTGATGATCACGAACACGATCAGCCCGACGCCGAGATTGCCGCCCACGGCGAAGCTGCCGAAGGTGTAGACGATCTCGCCCGCGTCGGCCTGCAGCAGGATCAGGCGGGTGGTGCTGATCGTCAGCGCGAGCCGGTACAGCGTCGTGATCAGCAGGACCGACGGGAACGCGGCGAATTCGAGCGGGTCGCGGATGTAGAGCGACATCATCAGCAGGATGATCGCGATCATCAGGTTGAACGCGATCATCAGGTCGATGAGCCCGGTCGGCAGCGGCACGATCATCATGAACACCGCGACGAGCAGCAGCACCGCGAGCGCGATGTCCTGGCGCGACGCGACGATCGCCAGCCAGCGGCTGATCCGGTTCACCGCGCGTCCCCCGCATGCGCGTCGAGCAGGCGGCGCAGCGTGCGATGCGCGTCGAGCCAGGCGCCGACGTCGTGCGCGGCGTCGAGCGTGCAGCTGAGCATCAGGTCGCGGCGCAGCGCGCAGGCCCGCAGGATCAGGCCGCCGTGGCGCGCCGGATCGCAGCGTGCGACAAGTCGTCGCAGGGCGTCGTCGCGGCGCGCGGCGTCGATCGGCCGCGCGACGGACAGCACCAGCCGGGCGCCGACGGCCTCGATGAAGACGCGCAGCGGCGGTTGGGCGAATTCGAGGCGCGAAGCGATGCGCGAGCAGGGCAATTCGAGCAGCCGCAGGAACTGTTCCAGCTTGCGCTCCGTTTGCAAATCCATGCGACTCCTGAAGAAAAAATCCTTCCTCTGCGGAAAGGCACGACGCATCTTCTATAATCACGGCCGCACGAACCATCCGGCGAAGACCTGAAAAGGGCCTGTGCAGCCATGACTCAAGGACTGCGCACGCTGGAATCTTGATGGAAAGAAAACATGCGCCCATTCTGGGAAAAATCGCTGACGGCACGCATCGTCGCGATCCTCTGCTGCGCGATGGTTTCGTTCTGGATGTTGTCCGAAGCAATCAGCTTTTACTACCGCTACACGGGAACGCAAAGCGAACTGCGTGATGTGCTGAGTTGGGAACTGAAGGCGATCGTCGGCCGCGAGAATCGCCGCTTCGACGATGCACAGCGCCATACGCGCGCGCTGCTGTGGGTCTGGAAGACCCTGAACCAGCGCCTGACCACGCTCGATCCCGCGCCCGAACCGTCGCCGCACACGACGTTCGTGCCGTTCCCCGACGCGCGCGGCGACGCGGCGCTCGTCCGGCGCGCGCGGGAGATCCTCGGGATTTTCGGCGACGCGGACCCGGACAGCCGGCGCGACGCGTTCCTGCTGCTGCCGACGGAGGGCATCGTGCTGTATCGCGCGGCGGAAGCCAGCGCCGCCGACATGCAGCGCAAGCTCACGATGCTGATGTCGCTGCGCGGCGCGACGCAAGCGGGCAGTGGCATGCACTGGAGCGACGCGCACCGCGATTCGCACGGCCTCGTGCGGGTGGCCGCCGCCGCGATCGATCGCGAGTCGGGCGTGATGGCCGGGCAGAATCTGCGCATCGGCGATCTGTCGAAGTTCAGCAAGGACCTGCATCTGGATCGCGAGCCGCGTTTCGTGCTGCGCTCCGCGCAGGGCGAGCTGCTGTGGTCGGACGGCGAAGTGCCCGCCGATCTGAATCAGGTGCTGGACCAACTGCCGATGTGCGCGCAGAGCTATTCGCGGCGCGTCAACAATCAGTACGTGGTGTGCATGCCGCTCGACGGCCCGCACTGGCAGCTCGCGGTGATCTTTCCGACGGCGGCCGTCACCGACAAGGTGATGACCCTGCTGCGCCAGACCGTGCCGTGGACGCTCGTGATGCAGCTGTGGCTCATCGTCGTGGTGTTCCAGATCCTGCAATGGCAATTGGGACGGCCGCTCAGGCTGATCGTCGAGACCATCGACGCGCAGCGCGACGGCGACTGGGGCCGCCGGCTGCCCGCGCGCCGCGACGACGAGCTGGGGCGGATCGCGCGCGCGTACAACACCTTGCTCAGCACGCTGAACGCGTATCACAAGACCCTGGAAAACAAGGTCGACGAGCGCACCCGCGAGCTGAACGAAGCGAAGCGCATGGCGGAATCGGCGAATCACCGCAAGAGCGAGCACATCGCCAGCATCAGCCATGAGATCCGCACGCCGCTGAACGGCATCATGGGCGCGCTCGCGCTGCTCGCGCGCAGCCAGCTGCAGCCGCGCCAGCAGGAGCTGGTCGGCGTCGCGCAGCAGTCGTCCGGCTACCTGCTCGGGATCGTCAACAACGTGCTCGACTACTCGCGCATCGAGGCGGGCCACCTGGAGCTGGCCTACGAGCAGACGCAGCTGCTGCCGCTCCTCGATCAGGCGATGCTGACGATCCACCTGCGCGCGAACGAAAAGCACCTCACGCTGTCGACCTTCGTCGCGCCCGACGTGCCGCAGCAGATCTGGCTCGATGCGTTGCGGGTGCGGCAGATCCTGATCAACCTGCTCGGCAACGCGGTCAAGTTCACCGATTTCGGCAGCATCCGCCTCGTCGTCGAGCGGCGCGGCAGCCTGCTCGCGATGATCGTCGAGGATACCGGCAAGGGCATCCCGCCGTCGTATCAGCTCGACATCTTCAAGCCGTTCGTGCAGGTGCGCGCGCACGACAGCGGCAACGGACTGGGCCTGCCGATCGCATCGCGGCTCGCGAACCTGATGAACGGCGAGATCCTGATGAGCAGCCAGCTCGGGCGCGGCACCCGGTTTACCGTGCTGCTGCCCTTGCAGCGCGGCGAGGTCGCGCCGAAGCCGCTCGCGGGCTCCGTGACGGCGCCCGCGACGCTGCATGCGCAATTGCGCAGCTGGGGGATGGAGCCCGTCGACGGCGACAATCCGCTGCTCGCGATGCCGGAGCTGTGCTACCTGCCCGGCAAGCTTCACCGCAGCATCGCGCAGGTGCTGCGCGGCGAGGCCGTGCAGGACGATGCGCGGCCGACGGCGATGTGCCCGTGGGCGCTCAAGGTGCTGGTCGTCGACGACGTCGCCGTCAATCGCGACATCGTCGGCAAGATGCTGCGCGAGCTGGGCCACCAGTGCCAGTCGGCGGCCTCGGGCGAGCGGGCGCTCGCGCTGGGCCGCAACCAGGTGTTCGATCTCGTGCTGATGGACGTGCGGATGCCGGACCTGGACGGGATGGCGACCACGCGCCGCTGGCGCCATGCGGACGAGCGGATCCTCGATGCCGACACGCCGATCGTCGCGCTGACGGCCAATGCGATGCCGGCGGAGCACGAGCGCGCGCGGCAGGCGGGCATGAACGCCTATCTGACCAAGCCCGTGTCGCTCGAGCAGATGGCGGGCACGCTGAACCGGGTGGCCGCCACGCAGCTGGCGCGCGGCATGGAGCTTGCGCCCAATGCGATGGCGAACATACCGCTCCTGGACTGGAACGACCAGATGATGCGCGAGCAGCTGCGCAAGACGCTGAAGGACCTGCACCAGCAGGCGGAAGTGGCGTGGCACGCGAAGGATACGGAAGGCATCCTGAACATCCTGCATTCGCTGAAGGGCTGCGCGGGGCAAGGCGGGCTCGATCTGGTGCGCGAGGGCATCGAGCAGCAGGAGCGGCAGATCCGCTCGGGCCGCTGGGTCAGCCGCCGCGATCTGAGCGACCTGGCTGATCTGATCGCGATTCAGTTCACCTGATGGCCGGCGGCGGCGCGTCCCGTCTCAATTCAGGCCGAGACGGTGCGCCCAGTTCGTGAGGTCCGCCGCGTTGTGGGCGTCGAGCTTGCGCATCAGATTCAGGCGGTGCGTTTCGACCGTCTTGATCGTGATGGTCAGGCGCTCGGCCACGTCGCGGTTGCGGCATCCCTCGGCGATCAGCTTGAGCACCTGACGTTCGCGCGGCGTGAGCGCGACCTCCGCGCGGGCGGCGGACGGCGTGCCGAGCTGCGCGGCGTTCAGCGCCGGGTCGAGCGCGGTATGGCCGCGCCAGACCTTCCACAGCGTCTCCAGCAGCACCTGCTGCGAACTGTTCTTCAGCACGTAGCCGTTCGCGCCCGCGAGCAGCGCCGCGCTGGCGCGATGCTCGGCGGTGTCGGCGGTCATCACGACGATGCCGAGGTCCGACCAGCGGCGGCGCAGCTGATGGATCACATCGATGCCGCTCATCCCGGGCAGGCCGAGATCGAGCAGCACGATATGCGGCGCATGGCGCTGGCACGCCGAATAGACCTCGAGGCCATCCTCGACTTCGGCGACGACCTTCAACGGCGGGGCGGCGTCGAGCAGGTTCTTCAGACCCAACCGCACGACCGGGTGATCTTCGACGATCAGGATGCGGACTTCGGCGGGAATGGCGGTATGAGTGACGACGGGCATGGTGGAGTCAACATGGGATCGAGGGGCGGCCCGCCTCGACTTATTTAGGAATTCAGGTGATCACCGGATCGATCTTATCAAGATTTATCTCAAAAATCTTGATGCATGAATGAAATGATTTCGATGGAATTTCCACCTGCATTGCGGCGTCTGGAAACGGTTTCGGCCGGGGTCTGGCGGCAGGGTCGCTGGTCGATGACGATCGACGGCATCGCCGGCTGGTGCGTGGCTGCGGCGACGCCGCCGGGCTTGTGCGTCGGCTGTCAGGTCGACGTCGCGCCGATCGACGCCCGCTGGCTCGAACAGGCGTGTCTCTGGCTGATGTCGTTGCGCGGCGCAGCGGACGATGCGCTGTGGCTCGACGCCGCGAACACGCTGGTGCTCGTGCGCCGCCACGATGCCGAGGCGGGCGCCGCCGCGCTGCGCGCGAGCCTGGAACAGCAGATCGCGATCGCGCGCTGGCTGGGCGCGCATCATGCGGCGCTCAAGGAAACGCCGCGCGCGGCATGGAGACCGGCATGAACCGGCGCGCCCGCCGTTTGCGCGCCGCGTGGCGCGCGCTCCTCGTCGGCTGCTTGCTGGCGCATGTCGCGCCGGCGCCGGCGAAATCGATTCCGACCGCGGGCATCGCCCCGTTTTTCCTGAGCACGCGCGGTATGAAGTTGTCCGACGTGTTGCGCGACCTCGGCGCGAATTATCGCACGCCGGTGGTGGTCAGCCCGAAGATCGACGGATCGTTCATCGGGTCCGTGGACGCCCGCACGCCGGAGGCGGCGCTCGATCGGCTCGCGCGGCTCTATCAGCTCGCGTGGTACTACGACGGCCTCACGCTGTATGTGTACCGCGCGCAGGAGGTGTCGAGCGCGCTGATCACGCCGGATTATCTGCCGCCGTCGACCTTGATTCCGCAACTGCGCGCGGCAGGGCTGCTCGATGCCCGGCAGTGCTTCGTGCAGGCGATCCCCGCGTCGAACGCCATCGAGGCGCGCGGCGTGCCGATCTGCATCGAGCGCGTCACCCAGTTCGCGAAGCGGCTCGACGAACAGACCATCCACCATGCGCAGAACCAGGAGTCGGTGAAGCTGTTTCCGCTGCAGTACGCCACCGCCACCGACACCCGCTACGCCTACCGGTCGCAGCAGGTGGTCGTGCCGGGCGTGGTGTCGGTCCTGAAAGACATGGCGCAAGGGCGCGCGCTGCCCTTGAAGGACAACCAGGGCCAGCAGCCGGCGAGCGACCGCCTGCTGCCGATGTTCGCCGCCGATGCGCGCCAGAACGCCGTGATCGTGCGTGACAAGGAGACGAACATGAAGCTGTACGGCGACCTGATCGCGCAGCTCGACCGCAAGCCGAAGCTCGTCGAGATCTCGGTCGCGATCATCGATGTCAACGCGCAGGATCTGAGCATGCTCGGCGTCGACTGGTCGGCGTCGGCGCGCATCGGCGGCGGCTCGGTGAGCTTCAACGGCGGCGACACACCGGATGCCGGCAGCTTCTCCACGGTCGTGTCGAACACCGGCCAGTTCATGGTCCGGCTGAGCGCGCTGGAGCAGAACGCGAAGGCGCAGATCCTGTCGCGGCCGTCCGTCGTCACGCTCGACAACATGCAGGCGGTGCTGGATCGCAACATCACGTTCTATACGAAGGTCAGCGCCGAGCGTGTCGCGAAGCTCGAATCGATCTCGACCGGATCGCTGCTGCGGGTCACGCCGCGCGTGATCGGCGATCCCGGCAAACAGGAAATCATGTTGACGTTGATGGTTCAGGACGGCCGGCAGACCGATCCGATCAGCAAGCAGGAACCGCTGCCGCAGACGCTGAACTCGGAGATCGCCACCCATGCGCTGCTCAAGGAAGGGCAGGCGCTGCTGCTCGGCGGCTTCGTGCAGGACGAGCTGAGCGAGGGCGAGCGGAAGATCCCGCTGCTCGGCGACATTCCGCTGCTCGGCAATCTGTTCAAGACGCGCCACAAGAGCCAGCGCCACACGGTGCGGCTGTTCCTGATCAAGGCCGAACCCTGGCTGCAGACATGACGGCGCGCAAGCTCAGATGGCTGAACGGCCCGCTGGCCGGCCACCCGTTCGTGCTGCCCGACGGGCCGCTGCGGATTGGCGGCGCCGACGCGGACCTCGCGCTGGTGCTCGACGACGAGGCGAGCGCCGTGCTGAACGTGGGCGCGGACGGCGTGACGGTGTCGCCGGGCGTGCCGGTGTGGGTCGCGGGGGCACGGTGGGACGCCGCGACGCCGCTGCCGGAGCACGTGGTCGTGGATCTCGCGGGGCTCGCGTTCATCGTGGGCGGCGTCGACGATCCGCTCCCGGTGGCGCTCGTCCCGCCGCGCCATGCCCCGCGCGCGCGGCGTCCGAGCGGCGTGCACGCGGCCGGCGCGCTCGCGTGCGCCGGCCTGTTGGGCGCGCTCGTGCTGGCGTTGTGGCAGCCGGCCCCGGCCCGCGCGCCCGACCTCGACGCCTGGCTCGCCGCGCGGCTGCGCGCGAGCGCGCTGCACGGCCTGCGGGCGACGCGCGAGCCGGACGGCACGGTGGGCTTGAGCGGATCGTGCGCGCTCAGCCAGGCCGTCGAGCAACTGCGCGGCGAACTGCGCGCGCGCGGCGTGCATGTGCGCGATACCAGCCAGTGCGCGGATACGCTGCGCGGCAACGTCAAGGACGTGCTGATGCTGAACGGTTATCGCGACATCGACGTGCGCAGCACGGGTGGGCCGGGTTCGGTCGAGATCCATGGCGCGATCGCGGCCGACGGCCGCTGGCGGCGCGCCGTCACGCAGCTGCAGGCGGTGGCCGGGCTGCGGACCTGGCAGGTGATCAATGACCGCGCGCAACAGTTCGAGCGCTTGCTGGACGCGCTGTCGAAGGCGGACCTGCTCGACGGGGTCGGCGTCTCGCTGGCCGGCCGGACGCTGATGGTGAGCGGCAAGCTCGACGAGGGCAGGACGGCCGCGCTGAACGCGGCGATCGCGGCGTTCAATCGCGCCGGCGCGGATGGCTTCACGGCGATCTACGACGCGATTCCCACCGCCGACGCCGCGCAGTCGCTGTTGCCCGCGCCGGTGGTGACGGTCGGCGGTCAGGCGAACTCGATCTATGTCGTGCTCGCGAACGGCATGCGCCTGCAGGTGGGCGGCGTGCTGCCGAACGGCTATGCGATCGTCGGCTTGAGTCGGCATGCGATCAGCCTGCGCAACGGCGAACATCTGGTGTCGATCCCGCTCGACGTGTGAGGCGAAGAACATTGAGGACAAGGCGATGGTGCGATTGACGAGACTGGAAGACGAACTGGCGGCCGATGTGCGGGGCGAACGGCGGGATGCGTGCGTTGCCTCCCTGCGCCAGGCCGGCGCCGCGGCGCCCGAGCGGGCGGCGACGCCGGAACTGGACGAGGCGCACCGCGCGGCGATCGAGGTGATCGAGCGATTGTGGGCGCGTTATCACAATCGGCCGTGACGCGGCGCGCGGCGCGGCGGCTGCGGATCGATGCCCGTCGCGTGTCGGGGTGCCGACGAATCGCCAAGCAATGGGGTGCATCGTGCGCCTCCGGTCCGGTTCATGTCGATGCGACGCATTCTGGCGATTCGATGCGCTGCGGCTTCGGAAAAGTCGTCCTTTCTGTCGAAAGCGGCGCACTCGCGATAACTGATAGAGGCCGAAAAGATACAGAAGCGGGGTTGATTTTAGGCATCGACAATCGGGCAGGTACTTCATGGCTTATCACGATTGCGAGGTGAACGATGCGCACGATCCAATCCAACCATCCGCCGATTCAATTGCAGGCGCAGATCGAGAACGGTGGGTTGAAGGACATCACCCAGACGAACCGGACGGGTGAAATCACCGCGGTTTCGACGGCCAAGGGCATCACGCTGAACGCGGCGCAGCAACTCGCGCTGACCAACGGCCGGCTGTTCGAGGCGGGCGTCAGCATGGCGGTGCTCGATCGTCCCGGCACGGTCGGCAAGGTGTTCGACACCTACGCGTCGCGCCTGGCCGACGTGCTGGCGCCGGTGTTGACGGGCGACGGCGCGCCCGCGCGCACGGTCCACTTCAACGGCAGCCAGAAGCCGCTCGCCGACGTGTTCAAGGACACGATGCTCACGCCGATGACGGACCCGAAGTCCGACCAGATCGGCCGCAAGACCAGCGAGGGCGGCGAGGGTGCGGCGTGGATCGTCGCGCAGCTGGAGACGCCGCTGATGTCGCCGTCGGGCGAGTACGCGACCGGACAGAATTTCCAGAACCTGCTGACCAAGGTCAAGGCGGTATGCGGTTTCGGCACGACTGTCTGGCAGTTGATGAACCAGCCGGACGCGACGAAGCGCGCACAGAACGAGGCGGTGCTGCGGGACGTGATGAAGCCGCTGGGCGAGGGCGTGGCGAGCCAGTTTGGCGCGCGCTTCGACGAATTCAGGGACGTGATGCGCACGCCGCTGTTCGACGACCCGATCAGCCGGATGCGCAGCGAACGCCAGCCGCTGGACGCGCAGGGCAAGCCGTTTCCCGTCGGATACGAATCCGCGCATCTGCACGGGCTGGGCTTCGGCAACGTCGCGGTCACGGCCGCGGACGGCGATCGGCAGGCGGAGCTGGATCAACTGCTGGGCGCCAAGGTCAACACGGCGGGCGCGAAAGTCTACGCCAACATCAACGGCGCGGCCCGCGACGGCGCGCCGATCGAACCCGGCGCGAGCGGCCTGCCGGAGCGGCCCTTCATGATGGCGTCCGACGAGATCCAGCTCGCGCTCGACAGCCCGCTCATGCATGCGTACCAGAACCTGCTGTTCAGCACCCAGGGCGGCGCCGATCAGACCTTCCACGAAGCGCTGGGCACCCATGCGTTTCCCCACGGCACCGGCGTCAACCGCTGGCAGCCCACCGGCACGTTCGCGGTCGAATCCAACCTGCGCGGCATGCCGTCCGCCGGCGCGCAGTCGGGCGGCACCTGCGACGCGCTGCTGGCGCTCAATACGCTGAGCGACGGGCCGCTCTACGACCGCTTCGACATCGTCGAGCCCGCGACGCTCGGCATCGCTGCGTTCATGAACTTCGGCGGCTATCACACGTTCGCGGAAACGGTTCCGGTCGGCATGGCGATGGCGAACGGCGCAGACGAATTCAATCCGTCGTCCGGCACTGTGTTCCGGGCGGCTGAACGGCTCGCGGAAAACGTTGCGCGGCAGCCGGCGTTGCAGCAGGCGATCGAGACGTCGCGCAATCCACTGACGCTGGATACGCTGCGCGCCGACTTCTTCGGCCCGACCAGCACGGATCTCCAGCACGAGAACCTGTATCAGCGCGTCGCCGGCATGGCGGCGAACTATACGAGCGCGACCGGGGATGTGCTTGCGATCCACGACGCGTACGAGCAGAACCACGGCGCGCTGTGCGAAACGCATCCGGAGCTGCGCCAGATGGGCACGGTCAGCATCCAGACGTCGCGGGTCGATCCCGATCGTCTGGCGTGACAGGCGCATCCGCCGGCGCAGTGAATGGCGCGCGGCGGCGTTCCGGGCGGAAGCGCGGGCGAATCGGCTTGGTCGTTCGCGCCTCGCCGCCCGGCATCGGTACACGAGCTTCATCCCCATCACGTTTCAGAAGGAGCACAGCATGAGAGAAATGTCCGTGCAGGTCGGCGGGGGCAATCGCCTCCCGGTGGACGGGACGCCGGCCGTCGATACGAACAACCGGCCGCAGAGCGCTCAGGTCGATCAGGTATCGCGGCTGCAAGCCATGGTCGAGCGGGTGAAGAGCGAGACGGGCATCGTCCCGTCGCACCTGATCAAGTTGCAGCAATCCGCCGCGGAGCATCGATGTCTGATCGGCATCCGACCGGTCGAACCGATCGCGACGAGCCTCATCGAAAGCGGTCATCCGACCAAGGGCTTTCACATCAAGGGCAAAAGCGCGAACTGGGGGCCGCAGGCGGCGTTCATCTGCGTCGACCAGCGGTGGAGCAAACTCGAGAACAACGCCGAGCGGGTCGCGAAATTCAACGGGCAAGTCGAAAGTTGCCTGCGCGACCAGTATGCGAAGAAGGTTCCGCTCGCCATATCGGGCGCGCGCCTCGATGAACTGCTGGGCATGGGGATGATCGATCGGATCAAGTACGACGCGCAGCGCAATCCGGTCGCGTTCGAAGCCAAGGCACCGAGTGGGAAGATCTATTCATTCGAGGCGAAGCCGCTCGCGACCGGCGATGGGATGCGCTACGCCATCACGCACGAGGGGCGGCCGATCGAGGTGCTGGCGCCGCCGAAGCCGGACGCCAAGCCGCTGACGGCCGACTACGATCTGCTCGTGATCGCCCCGCGGATGGAGGATCTCGGTCCGCAGGACAACGTCCCGGTTCCGGATGTCGCGCACTCGGTCTTCAAGGCGCGCATGGATCGTTACACGTCCCCCGTTCCCGAGCCGCTTCGGGCCGCCTATGGCAATCCGGCGGTTTTCTATGAAAAAGAGGACAAGGAGATCGGCAATGCGTCGCCGAGGATTCGCGCGATGATCCCGATCCTCAATCAGGCCCTGGTCGGCGACGGCGAGCCGGTGATCCATCACAATGCCGACGCGGGCAGTCCTGCGGCGGATCCGGCGGCCAACTATCCCGCCGCGTTCGCGCTACCGGAGCGCATCGGCCGCTTCGATGAAATCTGTATCGTGCACGATGCAGCCGAACTGGCGGAACTGATTGCCGGCGCCAAGAAGCAGGGATTCCATGTTCCGCTCAATCCGCTATGGGAGCCGAACGTGACCAGCGTGCGAAGAGAAGCCTATACAGACGCGCGCGACATGCTGATGGCGCGTCTTCCCAGCAACTGAGCCATCGTTGAACGGGGTGCCCGGCGCATGCGTTCAAGTCGCACCGGGCATCGTGTCTGCTACAAGAGCGCGGCGCCCGATCGCGCGACGGGCATCAAAACCCCGGCCAGTCCCGCATCGCGCCCGCCGCGCCGGCCTCACCCCTGCGCATCGATCAACGCTTCCAGATGCTCGCCGAACGCATCGAGGATCGTCGCGTGCTGGTCGGCGTCGTCGAAGCAGTCGTCCGGCAGCAGCTTCACCAGTTCCATCATGCCTTTCGCGTGGCGATACCGCAGCGATGCATCGGGCACGATCCGCTGTGTCTGCGCATCGAGCCACGCGGCGCTGAGCCAGCTTTGCTCGACGATCTCGAGCAGCGCGGCGATCAGCGCATCGCCGTCGACGCCTGCCGCCCGCAGGCCGTCCGCGCAGCGCGTGCAATGATCCTCGATGCCGAGGAATTGCAGGATCCGCTTGAGATCGGTGATCACGGCGGCCAGCCGCACATCCATCGCGGGCCCCTCGGAAGACAGCTCGAACGCGAGCGCGCGGATCAGCGTCTTCAGCTTGCGCCGCCGGTCGGGCAGCCGGCGGAACTCGTCGAACCATTGCGTCAGGCGGCGTTCGCGCGCGGCGGCGCGCTGATAGAGCTGGCGCAGGTCCGCCAGCCCCGCATGGCCCGCGCGGCCGAACTCCAGATGCGCAAACAGCTGCAATGCCCATGCGTCGCCGCTCAGCACGGTTGCGAGCTGCGCTTCGGCGCGCCGGCGGCGCGCGCCCGCAAGCCTGCCCTCCTCCAGCAGCGCGCCGAGCAGCAGCGCCATTTCGCCGTCGTTCATGCCTGCCGCGCGCATGGCGTCGCCGACGTCCTCGAGTTCGTCGAGCCCCGGAATGCGCCGCCGCAGATCGTCGAGCTGCGCGGCCGACACCGCGCCGATCTGCCGGATCAACTGCTGCAGCATCGCGCGCGTGCGCGGCCGGTCGGTCGAACCGTCGGCCTGCGCGCGACGGGGTTCGCGCAGGCGCGTGCCGACCACGAAGCCGATGTCCTCCAGCGTTTCGGCGAACGACTCGGCGGACACGCCGGTCAGCTCGGGCGGCACGGCGCCGAAATCGTGCGGCAGGTCGGCGAGCGCCTCCTGGGCCAGATCGAGCGCGGAGCCGGCCGGGACGATTTCCCGCGCGAGCGGCGTGGCGGCCGGGCCGGTCGGCGTGGCGGAGGCGGGCCGGACGGCCGCCGGGTCAATGCGGTTCATCATCGTTCGGGGGCGTCGGTGCGCGGGCGGTTGAAGGGGCGGGCAGCAGACGGGACAGCAGCAGGTCGAGATGCAGCCCGGGATTGAAGTGGACGATCGCATAGGGCGATGCGAGACGCGCCTCGTCGGCGCGCAGCGCCGCCTCGACCGTCACGCGCACGCGCGGCGCGTCCCCGAGGGCGGCGCGGATGCGCTCGGCGCTCGCCGCGCTGACTTGCAGCTCGAGCGGCGATGCGCCCTGGTCCCCGGCGAGGCAGGTGCGCACCTGCGCCAGCAGCAACTCGACGGCGTCGCGGTCGCGCAGATAGGGCTCCACGACGCTCGCGACCAGGACCCGGAGCCGGTCGTCGAGATGCATCGCGATCTGCGCTTCCAAGTCGGCCTCGTCGACCAGCCACCGGACGGTCTCGCCGATCAGATTCTCGCGCGCGTGCGCCAGTTCGGCGGCGGCATCCGCCAGTCCCTGCCGGTGAGCGTCCTCGCGGAGCCGATGCGCATCGCGTTCGGCGTCGGCGAGCGTGCTGCGCGCCGCTTCGAGCACGCGCGCGGCGTGCGCCTGCGCGCGCTCGACGATCGACGCCGCGTCGACATAGCCGGCCAGCGTCGCGGCGGGGATCAGCGATTCGACGGGCGCGGGCCCGGGCAGGTAAGTGATGGAGATCGGGAAATCGGTCACAGCAAGCGCCCCATCCTGACGAGCCAATCCGATGCCCGCTCCCGCAGGTTGTCCGCGGGGGCGGCCGGTCCCGGCGGCGATGGCGGCAGCACGGTGCTCAGCAGCCGGGTGGCGACGCATGCGGCGGCGTCCGCGCGCCACCAGCGCGTGCCGGCGCTGCGCAGCGCATCGACGAACGACGGGTCGGGCGCGAGATCCGGCCCGCGAACGGGGCGATCGCGGCACAGGGCGAGGAGCTGCGCGCATCCTTGTTCACCGAGCGGCGCCGCGAGCAAGGTTCGATACGGTTGTGCGAGCAGGTAGTCGGGGCGTCCGTGCGCGAGCAGGCCGAGCGCGACCATCAACGCGTCGAGCCGGGGTTCGAGCGCGACCAGGGCCGCTTGCGAGGCATCGAGCCGGGGCGGCAGCGCCGCGCGCGGAAAACCGCGCCGCGCGACGATCAGCCGGTCGATCGGCGCGCGGCACGCGGGATGCGCGTAGCCGTCCCGCCAGGCGGCGAGGTCCAGCGCTGGCCACCAGCCGGGATGCATTTCCGCGCCGGGCCGCCACGCGAGCGCGTGCAGACGCGACACGGCCGGCGTGATCGCGCTCGGCGTGAAAGCGCTCGGCGTCATGAGGACGCGCCCCGAAGGCGCATCCGCCGATGCCAGCCGTATCCGGCGCCCGCGAGCGCGGCGCACACGGCCAGCGCGGCCAGCACGCCGGCCACGCGCAGCCGCGCCTCCTCGAAACGCCCGGCGAGACCCGGCGCGGCGGCGCTGGGCTGCGCGTAGCGATAATCGGCGGCCTGCACGACGACGCTGACCCGCTCGGGGCTCAGGTTCGGCACGCCCGTGACGACGAGGCTGCGGATTTCCGGCACGCGCGCGGTGAAGTTGTACTCCGGGCTGTACTTGACGAACACCGCCGCCGACGGCGGATCGGGGTTGCGCCGGTCCTGGGCCGCGTCTTCGGCGATCGAGACCTGCGCGTTGATCACGCCGTCCATCGCGCGCAGCATCTTCTCGAGCTGCTGCTCCTTGAGGAACTGGATCTTCGCCTGCTCCTGCGCGGGCGACGTGACGAGCTGGCCGGACGGAAACATCTCCTCCATCGTCGCGAGCTTGCGCGCCGGCAGGCCGTTCTGCCGCAGCAGCTCGACCGCGTTGACGAATTGATCGGGCTCGACCCGGATCGTCACGTTGCCGTCCTTGACCACTTTCTTGTCCGCGTCGATGTGACGCAGCATCAGCAGCGCGAGCATCTGGTTCGCCTCCGCCTCCGGCAGATTGCTGTACAGCTCCGTCTTGCAACCGGCCAGCGCGCACGCGAGCAGGCCGACGCCGAGCCGGCGCACGCTCCGCGCGGTCATTGCATGTTCACCAGCTTGTTGACGCCCTGCGAGACCGCGCCCGCCGCCTTGGCCATCAGGTCGACCTCGATGATCGACCGCAGCATCGTCGATTGCGTCGCGAGCATCTCGAGCGGGCTCGCGAGCGTCGGCTCGGCGTCGCGCGCCGGCGCGAGCGCGCGGTCCACCTGCTGCGACACCTGCTGGAAGTGGTCGACGGCATGGTGTTCGGGCGCTTGCGCGCCCTGCCCGAACAGCGCGCGCGTGAACGCGCTGATCTGGTCGGCGTCGGTGGGTTGCGCGGTGGTCTGCGATTGCAGGACCTGCACGGCGGATTGAGCGGCGCTGACTTCCATCAGGATTCCTTTGAACGGAGCCCGCGCGGCGTGGCGGCGGGCGGCGAGAGCAGGGGGGCGAGCAACTGCGCGTGCTGCGCGCTCGCGCGTTCGAGCAGCCGCGCGGCCGAGCCGCTTCGGCCAAGGCCGATCAGCATCACGGCTTCGAGCGCGAGCCGGTCGTGCGCATCGGGGATCAGCGCGGGCAGCGCCGCGTGGATCGCCCAGGCTTCGCGATGCAGCCCGTGATTGACGGCGGCGAGGCCGGCCTCGACGATCAGGCGGCGCGCATCGGCGGACAGCGGGCTCATATCTTCTGGATGATGCCCGACAGCATGTCCTTGACCGCTTTCAGCACGGCGCTCTGATAGCCGACGAACACCGAATACTGCTGGATCGCGAACTGCGCCTGCAGCATGCTGGCCGGATTGTTGAGATCCGACGCCGACATTTTCGATTCGACGTCGTTGCCGACCTTGTCCACGAGCTGGGACAGCTGTTGATTGACCGATTCGATATCCATGATGCGCCGGAAGTCAGGCCGCCGAGTGCTCGGGCTGCGTGGTCCGCAGCCGGTACTGGGTGGGATTGCAGAGGAAGTGCTTGCGAAAGCTGTCGGTGAAGTGCGCATGGTTCGCGAAGCCGCATTCGAGCGCGATGTCGAGCACCCGCATCGACGTGGCGGTGAGCAGATGCCGCGCATGGCTGAGCCGGCGCTCCAGCAGCCAGCGTTTCGCGGGCATGCCGAACTTCTCGGAAAAGAGGATGTTGAACTTGCGCAGCGGCAGGCCGAAGCCGTCCGCGAAGCGCGCGACGGTCCACGGTTGCAGCGCGTTGGCCTCGACGAAATCGACGAATGCCGTGTCGCCGGCCATCATGTGGTGCAGCAGCCGCGAGAAGTACGCGCGATCGACGCCCAGGCAATACAGGTACACGAAGCGGAGCAAAAGCGGCGGCGACGTGCGGCTCAGCAGGTCCACCATGCGGATCACGGCGACGGGCGCCTCGACGATCCGCAACGGCTCGGGCCAGAAGCGCGCGCGGGGGTCCGGATCGACCAGCTCGGCGATTTCCGCGAACACCTGGCGGAAGTGCGCCGGATAGAAGTCGATCGTCTGGAAATCGGAATCGGCGCCCGCATCGCATAGCGCCGCGTCGGCTTGCGTCATGACGACGCAGTGATCGGGCACGCGGTGATTGGTCCCGGCGGTTCGAATCTGGCCGCCGCAGCAGCCGAACATCATTCGTACAACTTGCATCAGGTCCCCAGCGAATACGTCGTGTCGTTGCGTTGATCGCATGATCGCCGATCCGGCGCTGAAATCCCCTCAGGTCATCACCTGAAACCGCGTGCCGCGGTGGCGCGAGAAAAACGCAACTGCCCGCCGAATTCCGGAAAACACCCCGAACGCCCGCGCCTACGATGGGGGTGTCGGCGCTGCGACATCACGAACACGGCGACGGATGCCTCGACGCACGGACTGCCGGCGCGGACGAGCTCGGAACGAACGCGGCGGGCATCAGGCCGCGCAACCAGGAGTGCAACCACGATGAATCTTGCTATCGAACGTCAAGGGGCGCTGCCCGACGCGGGCCGGTCGTCGGCGTCGTCCGGGGACAGCGGCCGCAACGTGACGAACCCGCATCCGATCGGCGACGGCATCGCGATGATGCTGGTGATCATGGATCTGCTGAGCCGGCAGACGAGCGCGAAGCTCGACGACATGCAGAAGAAGTCGACCATCTCGCGCGATGCGCAGGACATGGCGAACAAGGTGGAAGCCGCGCTCGCGAAGCTCGTCAAGGCGGACGACAAGACGACGCTGGACGACAGCGTGGTCAAGTACCTGCGCGACAACAACGTGCTCGTCAACGACAAGACGATCGATGAATTCCTGGCCGCGCGGGCCGCGCCGGGACACGATCCGGCGAAGTTCGCCGCGATGGTCGCCAAGCTGCAGCAGATGATCGCGCAGTCGGGTCCGGACGGGATGCAGTCGCGCGAATGGCAGGACGTCGTGAGTTACATGGATTCGCTGGGCATCAAGATCGACGGCAAGCGCGTGTGCGACTACATCTGGAGCCTGCCGGAGGTCGATTTTCAATCGGGCCGGAAGATCAGCCTCGATCACATGAAGACGATCCTGGACGCGCTCCAGAATTCGACCGGCCTCGACAAGGCGGACCTGATGTCGGTGAAGGCGGCGCTGGAATCGGTGGCGGGCCGGGCGTCGGATTTCGTGCAGCAGAGCCAGCTCAAGATGCAGCAGCTGATGCAGAACTACAACACGGCGGTGCAGATGATCAACAGCCTGCAAAGCATGCTGGCCGAATCGACCAAGGGCATCGCCTCGGCGATCCGCTGAGCCGCGCATGCCCGAAGCGCTCGCCGGCGACGGCAAGCCGGCGCCAACCGTGTGACCACGACGACGCGTCGTCGAAGGAGGCATCGCATGAAAACCGTAGCGCAGTTGAAAGAGGCAATGGGCGACCTGCAGCGTCGCCGCTCGACCCTGCAGAGGGAAATGGCGGCGTTCGATGCACTGCAGCGCGAGATCGTCAGCCTGCGCCAGCGTTCCCAGGCGGACGGCGAGGCGCGCCGCAAGCTCGAACGGCTCGACGCGCTGATGAAGAACGGCGGCCAGCATCTGGTCGACGCGCTCGTCAAGCAGGCCGGCCAGGCCGAGCGCTGCATGCAGAAGATCGGCGAGGAGTTGCAGCAGCTGGCCGCGCCGGCCGAAGCCGCGCCGCGCGAGGTGCGGCAGGTCGCGAAGTTCCGCCGCGCATTTGTTTGAGCAGTCTCCGAATCACTTTTCATACATCGAGAAAATCCTATGACCTCCATCAGCAATCAGCCGGTTCAGTTCCAGATGTCCCCGCCCGTATCGGGCAGCGAAGCCGGCGGCCACAACGTGAAGAATTCGCACCCGATCGGCGACAGCATCGCGATGATGCTGGTGATCATGGATCTGCTGAGCCGGCAGACGAGCGCGAAGCTCGACGACATGCAAAAGAAGTCGAACATCTCGCGCGATGCGCAGGACATGGCGAACAAGGTCGAGGCGTCGCTCGCGAAGCTCGTCAAGGCCGACGACAAGACGACGCTGGACGACAGCGTGGTCAAGTACCTGCGCGACAACAACATTCTCGTCAACGACAAGACGATCGACGAGTTCCTGGCCGACAAGAAGGACGGCAAGCTCGACAAGGCGGACCTGATGTCGGTGAAGGCGGCGCTGGAATCGGTGGCGGGCCGGGCATCGGATTTCGTGCAGCAGAGCCAGCTCAAGATGCAGCAGCTGATGCAGAACTACAACACGGCGGTGCAGATGATCAACAGTCTGCAAAGCATGCTGGCCGAATCGACCAAGGGCATCGCTTCGGCGATCCGCTAAGCCGCGTGGCGGCCGGCGTCACCGCGCCGGCCGCAGGAGACCAATGCATGTCCACACCACTATCTGCGTCCGGGGACGATCACGACGTACTGCAGCAGTTCTTCGCGTCGGGCGGGTCGATCCGGATGCTCGCCGACGTCGACCAGCACGACCTGGACACCGTATTCGCCTACGCGAGCCAGCTGTTCAGCGCCGAAGACTGGGCGGCCGCGCGCAATTTCTATTTCATGCTGGCGCGCATCGATCACTGGAATTTCGATTACTGGTTCTGGCTGGGTGTGTGCTATCAGCGCCTCGGCCAGCATGAAGAGGCGATTTTCTGCCTGAGCCGCGCGGGGATGATCCGCGTCGACGACCCGCGTTCGTCGTACCACGCGGGCATCAGCTACCGCCTGGTGGGCAATCTCGAGTATGCGCGCAAGGCGTTCGACGCCGCGCGCAACTGGTGCGGGGCGCAGCCGGATTATCGCGCGCTCAAGACGAACATCGAACAGCACTTGGCACAGTGCGAGCAGGAGGGATGAAATGACTATTGCGTTGAACACGGCAGGGCCGCAGGGCGGCGCGCCGATCGCGTCGCGCGACCCGGCGGAACAGGCCGAGAAGGCGCGCGCCGCGGCCCACGCGATGCTGGGCGGCGTCTCGGTGATCGTCGACGACGTGCGCGCCCGGCTGCCCGGCCTGACGGGCATCGCCGGCCGCGCGCTGGTGACGATGAAGGACGCCGCGGAGGCGCTCGGGCGGATCGTCGACAAATTCGATGGTGCGGCCGCGCCGGCAGCGAAGCGCGGCGCGCGCGATCCGCGCGATGTCGGCAGCGTGTCGATGGATTCGATGCTGCTCGCGACCACGCTGCTGTCGTCCCAGGTGCTCGGCAACACGGCCGAGCTGAAGACCAAGGCGCTCAGCATCATGTCGGCGAAGCAGGAGGAGGTGCGCCGGCAGGAAGTCAGCGAATATCGCGAGCAGATCGACAAGGCCATCGAGCAGCAGCAGAAGGCGAAGAAGGCCGGCATCTTCGGCGTGATCTTCGACTGGATCATCGCCGCCGTCGAGGTGGTGTCGGGCGTGGCGAAGATCATCGGCGGCGCGCTGACCGGCAACGTGATGACGGTGGCGGGCGGCGCGATGGACCTGATGGCCGGATTCGCGGGCGTGATCAAGGCGACGATGAACACGCTGGCGCTCGTCGACGAGAAGAACGCGGAGAAGTACCGCGCGGTGGCCGACGTCGCCGCCAAGGTTCAGCTCACGTTCGAGATCGCGGGCGCGGTGGTCGACGTCACCAGCGCGGCGCGCAACATGCTGCTGACCAAGGCGATCCCGAAGGCGACCACCGCCGTCCTGAAGGAAGGCGCGGAGCAGGCGCTGGTGACGGCGATCAAGGAGGGCAGCAAGGACGCCGTCAAGAGCACCGCCCAGGCGGTCGGCAAGGAAGTGGCCGCGCAGGTGTCGGACCAGATCCTGCAGGGCATCGGCAAGGCCGCGCTCGAAGCGTCCAAGAAGGTCGGCAAGGATGCCGCGCAGAAGGCCGTGCAGCAGCTCGGCGTGAACCGGATGCTCGAGAGCTTCTCCCGCGAGGCGATCGAGAAGATGGTGACGAAGAGCGTCGAGAAGGTGGCCGGCAAGGCGATCGAGGAAGGCATCGAGATGTCGGCGAAGGAGCTGACCAAGGCGATCACCCGGCAGGTCAACCAGGAAGTGATGGCGGCCGTGCTGAAGGCGTCGACGTCGATCGTGCTGAACGCGACGCGCGCGTCGGTCGGCGCGGCGGGCAAGGTGACGACGGGCGCGCTCGAGATCGAGCGCGCGAAGCTCCAGAAGGAGATCGACCAGCTGATGCTCGATCAGCAGTGGTTGCAGATGTGCTTCCAGTTCTATGCGCAGCAAAAGGAGGCGCAGACCAAGGAGGCCAAGGATCTGCTCGAGAAGTCGGGCGAGATCCTCGCGGACGGCAGCAAGACTTCGAAACAAACGGCCACCTTGCAGGCGCAGATCGCCTCGTCGATGGTTTGATGGAGAAAACAGCATGAGTGAAATCACCCCCACCGGCCGCGCGCCGGTCAGCATGGACACCCTGGGCATCGATTCGCTCGACGGGTTTGGCGCGGGCAGCGGCGCGCTCGCGACGATCAACCAGATCATCGCGCGGCTGCAGAAGATCGGCGGCGAGATGCGCGATCTCGAACGCCAGTTCAGCGAAACGATGCAGCGCATCGCGTTCGACCGTCAGGTGCTGGCGCTCGACACCAAGCGGCAGGCGATCGAGCAGAACTTCGATGCGGCGATGGCGACCGCGGTGACGCAGATCGTCGGCGGCGCGGTGAGTGCGCTGGGCGCGCTGTCCGGCAGCCAGATCGCGACGTCCACGACGGACGGGCTGTCGAAGAGCGGCCAGGGGATCGCCGGCGTCGCGTCCGCGAACATGACCCGCGAGGCGCAACAGATCCAGCTGCAGGGCGATTTCGAGAGCCAGGCGGCGGAGCGCTTCGACAAGACGCTGGCCACGGCCGTCGAGCGCGCGACCGACGCGTCGCGGCAGATGCGCGACGTGACGCGCGATCTGGTGTCGCTGAGCGGCCAGGTCGCGTCCGCGGTGCGGCTCTGAACGGATGGAATCGTGACGATGCAGATGACGGACGGCGTGACGAACTATCTGGTGGCGCAGGGGATGCGCCCGGAGCCGGCCTATTTCGGGCAGAGCAGCTTCCGGGTGGGATGGCGGGTGCGGGTGAACGAACTGGAGCTGGTCTACCGGCTCGACGGCGACAGCCTCGTGATCTGCGATTTCTCGGCGGCGGACGGCACCGACGGCGCGAGCGACGCCGTGACCACCTTCATTCGCCTGGTCCATCGGATCGAGCGGGGCGGCGTGCCGCTGCGGGATGTGCGCGGCATGCTGTTCGAGACCGCGTCGAATCCGTCGCTCAACGCGCTGCGCCGACGGCTCGCCACGGTGCTCGAGGCGCAGGGCGCGTACTGGCGGGAGATCGACGGCGACTGGTGGCTGCACTATCCGGTCGCGGGCGCGCGGCAGTAGACGCGCCCCTGCGTCAGACGGCGGCCGCGGCCGCCTGGCCCGCGCGTTCGCGCGCGGGCCGGCCTCGCGCGGCACACCCGATGGCCGATGGCGAGGCGCAACCTTCAACCCGCGAGAATTCTGTCGTGAAAGATCAGCATCACTATGAAGCCCTGGTGACCGAATGGCTCGAACACCTCGGATTGTCCGGCGCAGCCGATCCGGACGAGACCTCACTGGTCATCAACGTGGACCAGCGGTTCGACGTCCACTGCTGCCTGTCCGACGCCGGGAAGCTGTTGTTGCTGGCCGAGTGGCCCGCGCGCCATGCGACGGCGCGCGATCTGTCGCGCGCGCTGGCGTTGAACCGGCCGGCGGGCGTGGATATCCAGCCCGTCTTCGCCCTGCGCGGCGAACGCTGGCAATGCTGGATCGCCAAGTCGATCGCCGGATGCGATCTGCCGACCCTGCTGGCGGATTTCGGCCGGATCGTGCGGTGCGTCGAAGGCTTCATCGACGGCCGGGAGTGCGACGATGCGCAGGCGACGGCGCATGAATACGTTTGAATCAGGCGCGTCTCGATCGAGCCTGATCGCGCCGCCGGGGGGGCGATGTTCTCGCATGCGCGTTCGGACAAACTCACGGTGGATTCTCCGCCCCCGGAAAATCAGCGCCGGGTCGCGGAGAACCGCGCGACCGGCAACGTCGACGTCGAGACCGCGCATATCTTCCGGGCGATGCGCGAGTCCGGCGGCGACCTCAAGGTCCATTGCCGGCCTGTTCGTGTCGGACGGGATGGGCGAGCACCCGCTGGAAGGCAGGATCAGCACCGACGATGCCTATCGGCAACTGCCGGGATTCGTCGCGGCCGCGTGGCGATCGACGTGGGGCCGCGCGGGTGCGGCATCCTGAGTATGGCCGCGTCAATTTCAATACCTTCGGCGCGATTGCGGAAGACGGGGTCCGAATGCGCCGATACGATGAACTGCCGTCGAGCGAGGAGTTCAATTCCATGGATGCCCTGGAACAGCTGAAAAGCGCGATGGCCACGCTGCGTTGCAGCCGGACCGCGCTCCAGTGCCAGATTGAAGCGTTCGATATGCTGCGCGGTGAAATCGGCGGGCTGCTGCACGGCGCGTCGACTGATCTCGAGGCGCGGAGGCGGCTCGAATGCGTCGGCGCGCGGATGCGGGACGAAGGCCGGTGCTGGATCGAGCGCCTGGAAGGTCAGGCGGATCAGGTGGAGCGCGGTATGCGGGACGTCGACGCGGCTGTGCGGCGCGTCGATGCGGGCGTCGGTATCGGTCCGTAGGCGAGGACCGCCGGCGGCGCGTGCGCCCGCCTGACGGACCCAAGTCGCGCGCGCAGACGCGCGGCGCGATGCGAGCCGGATGAGCGCGTTCGCATCGCGCCTGGATGGCGCAATCGACGGCGAGCCGGTGCGGTTCGCGTCGAGGAGGAGACATCGTCGCGACGACGCGACTCGCCGGGCGTTGCCACGCGGCGGGATCAGCGGATGCCGATGAAGGACGGGGCCGGCGCGCCGCCATGCGGCGGCGCCGGTTCCGATCGCGCCGGCGGCGTTCATCAGGCCGGATGAACCGGCCCGTCGCCATCAATCGTTAATCCACGGCATCGCCGTTCGGTGCGGCGGCAACGCGCCGGGCCGAAGCGCGGTGTCGAACCAGGAATTGAATCCGGCCGTTCGCCCTGCGCGGCGCGGGGCGGATCGCAGTGTCGGTCCGCCCGCCGGGAAACCGTTGCATGACATTTTCAACGCAAGACATCGAGCAGGCGCACGGCGATCTGCTGCGCGCTTTTTTCGCCGGAGAGGATTCGATCCGGATTTCGCCGGACCTCGATCCGCATGACCTGCACGCGCTCGGCGTGCTGGCGCGCCGGCGTTTCGAGGCCGGGGACTGGGCTGTCGCGCGCGACTGCTATTTCATGCTGGCGCGCATCGAGCGCCGGAACTTCGACTACTGGTTCAACCTGGGGCTCTGCTACCAGAACCTCGATCGGCACGAACACGCGATCTTTTGCCTGAGCTGGTCCGACATCATTCGCGTGGGCGATCCGCGGCCGTCCTATCACGCCGGTTGCAGTTACCGGCGAATCGGCGAGCGCGAGTATGCCGTCAAGGCGTTCCAGACCGCGCGCAACTGGTGCGGCGAACACAGGGTCCACAGCGCGTTGAAGGCGCGTATCGAGCACTGCCTCGCTTGCCACGACGAGGAGGAATGACATGAGCATCTTGTCGAAGCCGGGGCCGGGGCCACACATCGCACCGGGAGAACGCGACGGGGCGGGCGGCCATGCGACGTCGACCGCCTCGCCGGCGGGATTCGGCGGCCCGTCGCCCGCCGGCGATGCGGGGCGGGGCGGATGCCACGTGGAGCAGCACGTATTCATCCCGATCAATCGGATCGTCGCGCGGCTCCAGTGGATCAGCAACGAGATGCGCGAGGTCGAGCAGCGCTTCAGGGAGACCATGCAGCGGGTCGCGTTCGATCGAGTCGCGCTGGACCGGCCGTTCGCGGAGCATCGTGCGATGCGCGACGCCGGGCGCGGTGCGGACGCCTCCTGGCCGCACGACGCGGCCGGGCGGTATGGGGCGGAGCGCTTCGACCGGTCGCTGGCCGCTGTGACCGACCGCGTGACTGTCACGTCGTGGCACATGTGCGAAGTCACGCGGGAACTGGTGATGCTGCACGAACGAGTCGCCGCCGCGTTGCGCGGCGGCAAGCCGACGGAATGACGTCGCGATGGGAGAACGCCGTTGAACAACACGATCATCGAGGCATGCGATCCCGCGCGGTCAGGGGCGAAGCGCGCGGGCTGGCCGATGTGGTCGATCCGATGGCTGGTCAAGGTGCTCATGCGTACTTGAAGCGCACGGCATGCCCGATCGGGGAATCTGAATCCGCGTGGTGCCATGCCGTTCAGGCGATGCCTCGGCATGCCTAGGCGCGGGGAACCATGAATGTCGCGCGTCAACTTGCAGGAGTGTGAATGAACAGGCCTTACATCGTGTGTCACATGATGGTGTCGCTGGACGGCAAGATCGATATCCGCGGCTGGGACTTCCCGCCGTTCGCGGGGCGCGAGCTTGCCGAGTATTGCCGGGTGGCGAAGTTGCACCGGCCGGACGCGATGGTATTCGGCCGCGCGACCGTCAGCGAGAACGGCGACGCCGAAATCGGCGTCGCCCCGCGCGGGCTGGCCACCGCGCCGATTCCCCGGACGACGTACCGGGCCGCGCCGGCCAGCGTCGCGCCGCTCGCCTTCATCATCGATGGAGGCGGCAAGCTTCTGTGGGAGCGGGGCGTGTTCGAGTTGCAGGAGGGGGACGCTTTGCACGTGGTCGCGGTGCTGACGGAGCAGGTCGACGACGATTACCTCGCGTATCTGCGCGAGCGCGACGTGTCCTATATGTTCGCGGGTCGGCATGCGATCGACATCGACGCGATGCTGGCCGGCATGCGCGCGGAGTTCGGGGTCGCCCGGCTCGTTGTCGGCGGCGGCGGGCGCATCAACGGCAGCTTCCTCGATGCCGGCCGCATCGACGAGCTGAGCATCCTGACCTATCCGGTGGTGGATGGGCGACCCGCGTCGCCCGGCCTGTTCGAGGGCGTCAAGACCGGACCGGCCGCGTTCGCATGGTTCGAACACACGCTGCTCGACGACGGCGTGACGTGGAACCGGTATCGGACCGGACGTTAGATCGCGTCCCGCGCCGTGGCCGACCGGCGGCGACGGCCACGGACGTCAGGCCGGGGCGCACGCGCCTTGGGCGGGGTTCCCGCCGGAACGGCGCGGCATGCCGGCTTTGCCCGGCGAGGCGGATCGGATTATTGTGTCTCCGACGGGGCGCACGCCCGGATGCGCGGCGCCAACCGCGCCCGCGCGTGCGCCGACGTCACCCGCCATTTCACAGGTCGCCGTCGAGCCGCCGGCTGACCGGCAAGTTCAAGGACGCCTCCATGTCATTCTTCGACAACGATCACGGTCACGCACTGCTCAAGCGCTACGCGGCGCTGGCCGTGCCCACCATCCTGTCCGGCTGGGTCTACACGATCTACACGCTGATCGACGGCGTGTTCATCGGGCGCTATGTCGGCCCGCAGGCGCTCGCGGCGCTGAACCTGATCCTGCCGCTGCTTTACGTGCCCTATGCCTTCAGCGTCATGATGGGCGTCGGCGGCGCCACGCTGATCGCCCGGCTGCTCGGCGAAGGCCGCGAGCAGGCCGCGCGGCAGGCGTTCTCGCAAGTGCTGTGGAGCATGCTGGCGTTCAGCGTCGTGATGAGCGTGCTGGTGCTGACGTTCGGCCGCGAGATCGCGGCGGCGCTCGGCGCGCACGGCGAACTTGCCGGGCAGGTCAACGCCTATCTGTCGCGCTACGCGTGGTTCATCCTGTTCGCCAATTGCCTGTATGCGATGGAGATGTTCCTGCGCGTCGAGGGCGCGGCCGCCGCGCGCTTCGGCCTGTACGCGATGATCGCCGGCGCGTTCGTCAATACCGCGCTCGACTACTGGTTCATCGTCATGCGCGGCGACGGGATGGCCGGCGCCGCGCTGGCCACGGGGCTCAGCATGATGGTGTCGAGCCTCGTCATGCTCGGCTATCACCTGTTCCTGGCCACGCGCGTCGTGCCGGCGTGGCGTCCGTTCGCCGACGGCGTGTCGTATATCGGCAGGATGCTGTACAACGGCTCGTCCGAGTTTCTCGGCGCGGTCGCCCCGGCGGTCACGGTGTTCGCGTTCAACCGCGTGATCCTCGCCAACTTCGGCGAGAACGGTCTGGCCGCCTACGCGATCCTCGAATACCTGACGCTCGGCGCGATGGTCACGATGGGGGCGCTCGTGCAGGCGATGCAGCCGATGATCAGCTTCTATCGCGGCGCGGCGGACGCGCGCGCGGTGCGCGGCGCGTTCCGGATCGGCGCGATCGCCTCGCTGGCGTTCGCGGCCGTGGTGGCGGTCGTCATGGCGACCCTGTCGAAGCCGCTGACCTTCCTGTTCCTGCCGGCCGGCGGCGATGCCTGGTCGATCCTCGAACACGCGGTCATCTGGTATGCGATGGCCTTCCTGCCGGCGGCGGGCAATCTGATCGTATCCGGCTATCTGACGGCCATCGAGGCGCCGGGGCCTTCGGCCGTGATCGCGACGCTGCGCAGCTGGGTGCTGCTGCTCGGCGTGCTGCTGCTGCTCAACACCTGGCTCGGCGGCACGGCGATCTGGTACACGCTGCTCATCACGGAAGCCGTCACGCTCGTCGCAAGCATCGGGCTGTACGCGCGCAGGCGCGCGTAGCGCCGCGACGCGCGATGCCTCGCGGGCTCGATGCGACCGCCGCGCATCGATGCACGGCCGGTTTCGCGCGTCGCGTTGCATGGGCAACGGCGTGTGAGCGCGGCCCGGCACGGTGTGCTCGAACCGCGTTTGCCGCTGCGCATGAGGCGTCGTCACATTGCGTCATCGCATTGCACAAATCACTACAAACGCCGCGTTTACATCGAAGGTTGATGTAATTACATTTGTCTTACAGACACTATCGCGGAAAGAACCCATGTCGATTCAGGATTCCGAAATTGTGCGCGAGCAGCGTGGCGGCCGGCAGTGGAGGGCGAATGGCTTCGGCATGCGAGTCGCGGTTGCGGCAGGGCGCGAATCCGCCGTCGGACAGGCAATCGACGCCCGGCGGCGCGATGCGACGCGGCAACGGACACGCGCCGCGCGCCGTTCGGGAATGGGCCGCGCCGATCGGCGCGCATGGTTCGTCCGATCGCGCCGGGCGTTGCGCTGCGCGCGGCCGATCGATGTCCCCGTGAACTCACCAGGCGTCTATTTTTCCCGCCGATAGCGGCAAACGTTTACACGCGCATGAGACGTCCATGCGCGTGCATCGCCGAGACATTCGATGCGACGGACGCGCACCGCGATCCTGCCGCCCGTCATGCATGACGTGATGGCGGGTTGCGACTGAGTGCAAGCCGCGCGATCGGCCGGGTTCGCCCATTTCCGTCTCTTTAAGTATTCCTAAGCCTGACGGGAAGGACCGGGCTCGCGTTTTTTTCCAACGCCGCATGGCAAACCCCCCCACTCTGGAGGTATTGAAAATGAAAGCAATTCGATGGATCCCGATCGTCGCCGGTCTGTGCGCGGCCGTTCCCGCCGTCGCCTATGACGAGTACACGCCGGTCAGGAAAACCCGCGAGCAGGTCTACCAGGAACTGATCCAGGCGCAACGCGACGGCTTGCTGCCGACGCGCGACGTCGACTACCCGCCGAGCGAGGAAACGATCCTCCGCAACAAGGAGCTTTACGCGATCTCCTATCCCGACGATGTCGGCACGGCGCGCAGCCAGGCCGACAAGGTCGTCAACGACTGAGCGGGGCCGGGGCGCGTCCATGCGGGGCGCGCCTGCCCGCACGATCCCCGGCTTCACGGTATTGAACTGAGTGAGGATCCAATGAACTTCTCGACAAGATTGCGCTTGCAGAACATCGTCTGGGCACACGAGACGGAGCGCGTCGCGCCCCAGCTGCTCGAACGGATGAGGCAGGGCCAGAGCCCGAAGGTATTGTGGATCGGCTGTTCCGACAGCCGCGTGCCGATCGAAACGATCACCCGCTCGAATCCCGGCGAGATCTTCGTCCATCGCAATATCGCCAACCTGGTCTTGCCGAGCGACGACAACACGATGAGCGTGGTCGAATACGCGGTCCATGCGCTCGGCGTGGACGAAATCGTCGTGTGCGGGCATGACGGGTGCGGCGGCGTGCGCGCGTCGCTGTTCCCGATCCGGGACGATCTGCCGCGCGTCGCGCGACGGATTGCGCCGCTGTGCCAGCTGGCTCACGTTCACCATGAGGAACTCGACCGCCTCCCCGACGGCGACGCGCGGATCAACCGGCTCGCCGAACTCAACGTCCTGCAGCAGGTCCGGACGCTGCGGCAATCCGACATCGTGCGCAACGCGGGCCGGCCGCTGGGCATTCACGGCTGGATCTTCGATGTCGGCAGCGGCCATATCCGGGCGCTCGCGGTCGACGGCGAGCCCGCGATGGCCGCATGAACCCGACGCCTCGTCCCGTCGACGCAGACAGGCGCGCGGCGCTGACCTGAGCGCGCGCCCGCGCCGCAACCCGCAATACTCATCGAATCGAATATGAATTTCGGCAATACACCGACTCATCTGCCGCGCGACGTCTTCGCGGGAACCGTGGTCTTTCTCGTGGCGCTGCCGCTGTGTCTCGGCATCGCCCATGCGTCGGGCGTGAGCCCGTTCGCGGGCCTGCTCGCCGGCATCATCGGCGGGCTGGCGGTCGCGTCGCTGAGCGGCTCGCCGCTGAGCGTGAGCGGCCCGGCGGCGGGGCTCGTCGTGATCGTCGTCGACGGCATCGCGAAGATCGGCAGCTTCGAGGCCTTCCTGACCGCGGTCATGCTGTCCGGCGCGCTGCAATGCGTGCTGGGGCGGCTGAAGGCGGGCCGCTTCGCCGCCTATGTGCCGTCGCCGGTCATCAAGGGGATGATGGCGGCGATCGGCCTGCTGCTGATCGTCAAGCAGCTGCCGATCGCACTGGGCCTGGGCGGCTCGGGAGGCGGCCTCGCGGCGGGCGCGTCGCTCGCGACGCCGTGGGGAGCGCTGTCGACCGTCGCGCTGCTGCTCGGCGCGGCGTCGGTCGCCGTGCTGGCCGCCTGGAGCGGCCCGGCGCTGAACCGGTCTCGGCTGGTGCGCGCGGTGCCCGGCCCGTTGGTGGTCGTGGTGCTGGGCATCGTCGTCGTGGCGCTGCTGGGCGAGCGCGCATCGCCGTACGCGTTGGCGGCCGACTATCGCGTCGCGCTGCCCCTGCTGGATTCGTTCGACAGCTTTCGCGCCGCATTGACCTGGCCGCGCCTCGACCAGCTGGCGAATCCCGACGTGTGGCGGCTCGCGGCGACGCTCGCGATCGTGGCGAGCCTCGAAACCCTGTTGAGCATCGAAGCGCTGGACCAGATCGATCCGCGCAGGCGCGTCACGCCGACCGACCGGGAACTGCGGGCGCAGGGCGTCGGCAACCTGCTCGCGGGCGCGCTCGGTGCGCTGCCGATCACCTCGGTCATCGTGCGCAGCTCGGTGAATGTCCATGCGGGCGGGCAGACGCGTCTGTCGGCGATACTGCACGGCGTGCTGCTGCTGCTGAGCGTGCTGCTGTTGACCGGCGTGCTCAACATGATTCCGCTCGCCTGTCTGGCGGCCGTCCTGATCGTCACCGGCGCGAAGCTCGCCAGGCCCGCGCTGTTCGTGGAGATGGCGCGCAAGGGGCCCCATCGGTTCCTGCCGTTCGTCGCGACGGTCGTGGGGGTGCTGTCGACCGACCTGCTGATCGGCATCGTGCTCGGCGTGCTGTGCAGCCTGGCGCTGTCGATGCGGCCGTACCTGCACCGCACGTTCACGCTGGTCCGGCACGAGAACTACGTGCTGCTGTCGTTCAGGAAGGACATCTCCTTTCTTGCGGTGGTCGAGCTGAAGGCGCAACTGCAGGGCATTCCGGACCACACGACGATCATCGTCGACGCCACGCGCGCGGATTTCATCGATCCGGCGGTGCGCGAGCTGATCGACGCCTTTGCCGTCGAGGGCCAGGCGCGCGGGATCACGCTCCAGTTCGACGCCGAGTATCACGCGATGCGGCGAACCCGGTTCGATGCCGGTGGTTCGGCGCGGGCATCGTCGGGCTGAGCGGGCGAGCGCCGCGCGCCCTTGGACATCGATTTGGCGCCCAGGTCAGATGTCGGATCGACCGCAGCGCGCGGCTGTCCTTGCCCTCGGCGCGAAGCCGATGCCCGATACGGCGGATCTCGGCCTCGCCGCGTTGCGGCGCTTTGGCGGGCGTGGGGGTCGCCTGCCTGCCCGAGCTTTGCTGCGCCGATGACATCCGCGGAAAGCGTCTACTGCACCTGCTCGGCGACTGGCCCTGCGCGGAAGTCCCCGTGTATGCGCGCTATCCGACGAGACGCCATCTTTCGCCCAAGGTGGCCGCCTTCGTCGATCTGCTCGCCGGGCGGCTCTGGCCGCCCGGCGGCTGAGGCGCAGTGTTCACGGCCCGGCCCGGGGGCGTGCCGCCGGGGGCGTGATTCGAGCGGGCCTTGCGCATCGAAGGACTTGCCGGGACCGGCTCGCCCCGAGCGAGCCTACTTTTCCTGCAACCAGGGAGCCGCCGTACTCCAGAAGATGATGTCGGCGCCCAGATAGTCCTGTGCGTAGTCCACGAACTCACCGCGCGTGAAGGGCTTGCGGGTCTTGGGATTGGTATAGGTCAAGGTCGGTTCCTGGACCGCCATCGCGACGAGGGCGAGCTTGCCCTTGTACTGATGGAAGAACGGGTAGGAATTTTTCATCTGGCCTTTCTTCCAGGGCACGATGTCCGGCCCGCCGAGCCCGATATCGTTCTTGCTCGCGAATGAAAACAGGCGGGACATGTATCGATGGTCGTTGTTCCACTCGCATGGCCAGAAGTTGACGTACTGGACGACGTAGGACTTGTGGAATGCCTTCCTCGCAAAGTCGAGATTTCCCAGCGTGGCGTCGAAATACTTGTCGCAGTTGAAGCCGGTCTTGTCGCGCTTCATGTCGAGATCGACGGACGTCTCCGGCAGGTTGATGCCCATCACGCGACCGTCGAACTGCTTGGCCAATGCAGCCAGCAGTTGCTGGTAGCGTTCCTGCACCGCCCCGTTCCATTGCAGCGCGACCCAGCCGTTGCCGACGGGGCGGTTTTCCCCGGGGTTGTCGTACTGCGGCGCGAGACCGCCTCGATACACCGGATCCTGCAGCAGGTAGGCCGGCACGTTCCGGGCCTGCGGTTCAAAGAAGCGATCCTGGATCTGGATGAACAGCTTCCTGTTCAAGCCGCCGAGGTAATGGAGATCCTGTTCGATCTGCGAGAAATCGTATTGCCCCTTGCTCGTCTCGATGGCCTTCCAGTTGTATACGACCTGGACGCCTTCGATCTCCGGCCGCTTGATCATCGCGTCGATCTGCCTCAGGTCGCCGGCGCTGGCATAGAGAAAATTTCGCACGGGCGCCGCGCTCGCTTGCCCGGACAGGGCGGATAGCGTGAAGCAGGCAGCGGCGATGCACCGCTTCAGCGATGCGGGTCTGGATGGCGGCATGGACATTCCTCGAGTTTTGCGGTCAGGTCTTCTGATTGCGATGGCGTCGGTTTGGTTCAGTATTGGCGGTCGGGATCGGCGACGGCGTTGCGTTTGCATCGGACGCCATGCGGAGTATGCCGCCCCGAATGTCGATGCGTCGGCTTGCCGCCGCGCGAAGATCTGCTCCGCGCCGTGGCGCATGCGTTGCTCGGATCGAGGCCCATCACGCGGGCCGTGATCGCCCACGAAGCGCGATCACCCAGCCAGGATTGAAGTGCTCACGGCGGAATTCCGGTTGATGAGCCTCTGCGCGCCCGACGTGGTGTCTTGACGGATCGTGACGGTCTTGCCGGCGGTCTGCCCCGGCAGCCTCGATCCCGGGTGGATGGCCTGCTGTATCTGTTTCCACTGGGCAAGGGTGGCGTCGTCCGGCACGCCTTCGAGCATGAGCGACCGACAGCCGGCCCGATCGACGGCAATCGCCTTCCGCACGAATGCCTGCTTCGACGAACTGATCGATTCGTAGCGGTATCGGCATGACCCGTCGGGCATCCAGGTGCCGAGCTGGATGTATTTCCGGTAGCTTTTCCAGTGGGTTGGGTCGGGGTAGTTGAAGTTCTGCACGCCCGGGCTGCCCAGGAACGATCGAATCTGACTGTCGCTGCTGATTTCCGGATCTTTCCCGGCCCAGGCATGAGTGACAAAAAACAACGCCAGCGCCGAGACGAGGTATTGCATTATTCGGTCCCCATGATCGTCAATCATTCTTCTCAGGTGTGCCGACGGCGCGGTGCGTTTGGAAGGCTGTTTCAGCCCGATGTGTGATGCGTGCGCTATTCCAGACGGTCAGACCCCGCGGCGGCGACACGCTGCCAGTCGCAGTCTTCTGCCCCTTCAATCACCCACGGCGCCGCGGATCGGCTCACTTGCTCTGCTCAGTGACAATAGTTCATTTTGTGGGGGGGGTGGTCTCGCTACGATTCGTTTGTCCAAGCGCTGCCGTCTTGAAAGCAATGCATTGATCGCAATGCAAGGTTTGATTCGGGGTTGCCGCCGGATGGCGCACGACGTTATTAAATGAATACCGCGGCGTCGTATATCAATTCATATCGCATCTGAAATAAAAGACCATGCAAACCAAAATCATTTCCGCCCTGCTGCTCGTGGGCGCCGCCACCGCTTCGCAAATCGCCTCCGC
>NZ_JBXAPG010000062.1:0-36109 GCF_058803765.1 Burkholderia sp. GW821-FHT14F03 | reverse complement strand
CTTTGCCGGGTTCAACCAGACCCGAAACGCCGGAAAACTCGCTCTAGATCTGGTCCGGGAAACCCAAGCGGATCAAAACGCCGGAAAACTCGCTCTAGATCTGGTCCGGGAAACCCAAGCGGATCACACCCGACAGGCTTGCCGTTCCCCCGACCGCGGCCCCACCCAACAAGGCTACGCCAGCGCGAGCCAAGAGCGGCCCCAATTCGGTTACCGCCGCCTCTATTCCCGTCACCACCAAACTCGCCATCTAGGGCTCCCCCCTTGAATTCCGGATGCTGGATGCGCCAGCGCAGCACCCTCAAATAGTCATGAAAACGTGAATCGGCCGTAGCGCCAGGGCGAGTCAGCCACGCGCGGGTCGCGGGCTTGCTGTAAAAGCCCGGGCTGTACGCCTCGATGCGAAGGAATGCCGACGTGTTTTCGTCCGTTGTGATGCCGTAGTCGCGCGCGACTCGAAACGCGGACCAGAGGCGCGCGGATAGGGTCGCGTCGGCCGACAGCCCAGCGTCAGCGCTGACGAGATCCGAGCGGATGCGCGCGACGTAGTTGATTGCGTCGATGTCGGCGAGGCTCGCGAGCTGTTCTGGGGATAGCTCAAGCATGCCTGTAAATCTCCATCGAGGTGCCGTTGACTTCGGTATGCCAGTTGCACGCCACGGAGAAGAACCGATGGCGTTGCATCGGATCCATGAGCCGTGACAGATCGGGCGCGATGCGTGCGTCATAGAAACGGAACAGCGCCGTGCGTCCGTCCGGCAATCGGACGTCGAGGCGGTCGCGCAGCTCGTCGGCGAGGGTGGCGATCGACGTAGTGCTGATCAGCCAGGAGATCCCCGAATCGGAGTTCGCAAGTCTGCGGAGCGGGTGCCGAGATTGCGCTGGCGTTGCGTCGAGCAGCCAGGGGCCGGCGTCGGCCAGCGATTCGTCCGTCCGTGCCGTCGAACAGCGCGATGGCCGCTGACGAGCGCCTGAGCATGACCTGGGGCGTAGCGCCGGCGCATAGGAGGCCGTCGACCAAGGCGTACAGATGCATCTCTTGCGCGCTATGCGCTCGTTGTCGTTCGAACTGGCGATCGATTGTCTGCATGCTGTCATCCACGCGGAACGATGGTGAGGGCGTCGCGGGCCGCCGCTTGCAGGCATTCGAGGCAAAGGGTAGATGAGGGGGCGGGAGGCGCTGAGGTGGCAGCGGCCACGCCTGCCGTCGGCGTTCCCGCGCCTACGTCATCGAGTGTGCCGTTCGCATCTTGCGCGATGAGTGTCGCGCCGCACGCGGTGCGCATTCCCTCGACCGCTGTGTCGCGGCCGGCGATCTGGTGAGGGACGCGTCGGCCGAGCGTGTCGGGCAGTATGGGAAACACGCCCTTGCATTGTGGGCACAGCACCATGTGCCCGACGCCGGAAACTCGGCGTCCGTAAAGCGTGTAGCTTTCACTCCCTTCAAGCACACGCCCGCCGTGGGACGTGGTGTCACCCTGGCAAATGATCGATCTCGTTGCCGTGGCCCTCTCGAATTTTGCTTTGCGGCAATGTACCACTCTCGGAAACGCGGCGGCATCTTCGGCGTCGTTTGCTATTCCTCTAGCGCGACATTGATAATGCGACGAAGCTTTTCGAGTGCAAATGATTCAGTTCCGTGTTCATTCTTCAGCTCGTGTTCAGAGGTGCTAGCGCCCGCTCGCGGCCCTGGGGCGTTCCACCGGACATGATTCGGCGGATCTCGACCTCCTCTGCCTCGCTCGGCCGGCGATCACGATGCACATCGCCTTTCGCAGCAACGTCTTGCGCCTCGACAGCTACTCGATCGTCATCCGTATAGGTCGCGTATCGCTTCGGCAACAGCCGCAGCAGCTTGACGGCAAGCATCGGCGTCCCTGATTTGACCACCCAGTCGAAACAGCGAGCGAGCGCACCGACATTGTGGCGAATCGTCGACAACGATAGATGATGCTCGTGCTTCATGCCTGTCACCCACCGCTCGGCCCATTCATAGTCCAAGGTCGATAGCGCTTTCGATGGTAGCCAGCCAAGCAACGTGCTTAACACCTGGGCGTCGGAATCAGGCACGGATACGCAACGCAGATACTCGCGAACGGCGTCGAGCGTGGTTGAGATCAGATCTCGCTGCTCGACAACGTCCGCCGGAACGATGCCGGCGTCGAGCAGTTGTTCGAGTCGGGCGACGTACGCGTCACCCTCTTCCTCGGATTGGAACGTCAGGGAAAATGGCTTTGGTAGGAGCTGTGAACGTCGGATGATGTATTCCCACGTTCCGGAAGGCCGTAATCGCTTGGTCGCAATGTACAGTGCGAACTCACCTATACGGCCAAAGAACCGACTTAAGAGTGGTTGCGCGTGTTTCTTGAGTGGTTAGTGACGACTTTGTACCGCTCCAGGCGATTTTCTTACGGAAATGAAAGCTAAGCAGAAAAAAGAAAAGCCCCGCCGAAGCGGGGCTTGTTCTGGAGGCGCGAGCCGGAGTCGAACCGGCCTAAACGGCTTTGCAGGCCGCTGCATAACCGCTTTGCTATCGCGCCAAAAGCGGACTGAGAAACCGCTGCATTGAATACCTCCTGCAACGACCCTCAGATATGAACGAGGAGATCGACGATCTCGCCAAACAAAAAGGGAAGCCCGGCTTCCCTTGATGCGACATGGGGGCCGAGCCACCCAATCACGTTCCAAGTACTTGATTCTTATGGGCTTTTTTCAAACCCCGCCGAATCAAGAAAATAAATTATGGACTAGTCTGAGTAACTTGGCAAGCCCCCGCGATAAAGAAATCGACCCCGCATGCATCGACCGCCGGACTTTTATCGGGCCGCCCCCGCAGATCGGCGCCGCCGCTTCCGCATCACGGCAAACGGCCGACGAGCGCCCGGGCAACCGCATTCAATGCATCGCCGCGTTCGAGCGCGGCGCGCGGCCGCACGGCGTCACTTCGCGCATCACGCGCGCGCGGCGTGAAATCGGGCGACGACGAAAACTTGACGATCGTCAACGCGGCTTTCGGATCGACCCATATCGACTGGCCGAATCGTCCCGCCGCCGCGAATGAGCCACCGCCGTCGTTCACCTGATACCAATAGTCGCGATACGAGAAGCCGTCCTTGCCCGGCACCACATTGCCTTTCGCGAACAGCGCCGCATTGCGCGCGGGTTGCAGCGCCGCGCGGATCGTCGACGCGGGCAGCATGCCCGGCACACCGGCCAGCCCCGTGCGCACGCGCTCCGCGAAGCGCGCGGCATCGCGCAGCGTCGTATACAGGCCCCCGCTCGCCATCGCCATCGCGTTGCGATCCACGGCGACATACGCGTCGTCCTCGGCGAAGTCGCGCCACAGCCACCGCTCGACCAGCGCGCCCCACGACTGCCCCGTCGCGCGCTGCATCGCCCATGCAACGGCTTCCGGCGATCCGTTCTGATAAAACCACACACTGCCCGGCGCGGCATCCGGCACGCGTTGCACGGTCCCCAGGAACTCGACGATGCTGGCCGGCGCGCCTTCGCGGCGCGGCACGAGCCCGACCGCGCCGAACAGCCCCAGATCGGGCGGCACGCCCGGCGCGTACGCGGCCGGCACCTCCATATCCAGATTCTGCTGCAGCGTCGCGCTGCCGAACGGCGTGTCGGCAAGCGCCGGCACCGCGCGCGACAGCGGCGCGTCCGCATCGAGCACCCCCGCCTCGATCAGTTGCGCGGCCAGCAGCCCCGTCACGGACTTCGTCATCGACGCCCATGCGTGCGGCTCATCGGGCCGGAAGCCATCGAAATAGCGTTCGTATACGATCCGGCCGCGCTGCAGGACGATGAAGCCGTCCGTGTGCGTCGCACGCAGGTACGCGTCCAGCGTCAGCGTTTCGCCGCCGATCGTCACCGGCAGCGCATCGAGGCCGGCCGCCGGATGCTCCGGCAGCGGCATCGGCCCGGCCGCATGCCGGATGCCCGCGGTCGGTGCAAGCAGCCGGGTATTGCGCAACGCCCAGCGCAGATGAGCCGGCGTGAACACGTTCGCCTTGTCGACGACCTGATCGGCCGGTGGCGGAAAGCCCTGCATCACGCCCGTGGCCGGATCGGGCGCCGCGCGCGCGGTCGCGCCGACGAACGCGAGCCAAGCTGCCAGCATGCACGCGCCGGCGAGCCGGCCGGCGCGCGGCGCGGGGGAAAAACATCGATGAAATCGCATGGAATGGACTCCGTCATGGGATGAACGCAAGCCGCGGCGCGGTGTCACAGCGCCGGCCCGTCGATGCGCAACTGGTTCGATACGGACGCGACGCCGGCGACGCGCCGCGCGACGGCCGCCGCGAGGCTCGCCTGACTGGTCTCCATGACCGAGCCGATCAGCGTCACCTGGCCATCGCGCGCGCGCACGAGAATCCGCGTCGCGTTGAGTTCTCGCGTGCGCGCGAGCGCCGCGCCGACACGGCGCTGAAGCTTGCGGTCGGCCTCCTTGCGCTGCGCCGCCGACAGGCTGTCCGGCGCGGACGCCTGCGAGGAGGTCGGCGCGTCCGCCGACATCGACGCCGCCGCGCTCGCCGCATCAGCTTGCGCATGCGCGACGGCGGTCCAGCACGCGGCCGTCAATAGCGCCGCGACGAGGGGGAATGAAGTACGCATGATCGAATGAGACTCCGGAAAGTCGAGTGAAGAAAACGTCAGAACTGCGTCATCAGGCCGATCGACACGCCGGTCATCGCACTCGCGCCAGGCCGCAGCCCGAGCGCCGCGATCGTCGTCGGGTCGCGCATGTACGCGCCCGTCATCCCGTTGCGGTCGACCTCGACATACAGGCTTGTCCGCTTCGACAGGAAGTACTCGGCGATCGCATAGGTCGTCAGCTTGTGGCCATCCGCGTTCGGCGCGTTGCCGAGATTGCGCGCGCGGTCGTAAAACGCGGCCGCGCTCAACTGCACGGACGGAACGGGCTGCACGACGATGCCGAACAACGGGATATCGTCGCGCCGCGACGGCGCGCCGGCCGTATTCGCGGTCACGTTCAGCGACGCATAGCTCAGGTAGAAACGCGCGCGCCCCAGCTGCAGCGTGCCGCCCGTCAGGATCGTCTGCGCCGACTGCCTGCCGTCGGGGCTGTACGTCTTCGCGTACGACACGCCCCCCGTCAGGCTGGCGAGCGTATACATCGCGGCCGCCGAATAGCTCGTGCCCGCCCGTGACGCCCCCGCCACGCCGCCCGGCGAATAGCTCGCGCCGACCCGCAGCCCGCCCGTCTGCCCGAGATACTTGATCGTGTTGTTGAAGCGCGAATCGAGCGTGAACGGATTGCCGACGAACAATACGCCCGGCTCGACCGCGATCGACTGCCCGCGCCCGCCCAGCGGATCGAGCGCGATACCGAGATCCGCCGCCGCGCTGAACTGGCGTCCCAGCGTGACGCGGCCGAAATCGCCGATCAGGCCCACATACGCGGCCTGCGAAAACAGCGTGCCCGAACTCTTCAGCGCGCCGGTGCCGCTGTTGAACGCGCCATCCAGCACAAACAGCGCCTTGATGCCGCCGCCCAGGTCCTCCCGGCCGCGAATGCCGATTTCATTGCCGGCGATGATGTTATTGTTGAAGCCGATCTGGCTGCCGCCCGTCATGCCGTTCACCCAACGGACGCCACCGCCGATCTTGCCGAACAGTGTCACGCTCGACTGCGCGTGAGCCGCACCGGACAGCACGCCGATCAGCGCCGCCGCCATCATCTTTTTCATCTGTCTCCTCCGTTTTATCTCACGCCCCCTTCGTTTTTCACACGCCTCCTTTCATCGAGGATGGCTTTGTTATCCGAATCGCATGCACGACGCGTCTCAGCCGCGCGACGCCCCCAGCGTCGCCGACGCGTCGCGCGGTGCTTGCGCGAGGCGGCGCAGCGAACGCTGCGGGTCGAGGCACAGCGCGCCGAGCAGACCGCACAGCACGAGCACCCCGCCGCACACGAGCGACGCCTGCTCGAATCCGCGCGCCGTCGACGCGCCGCTCGCCTCGATCAGCAAGCCGGTCACGACGGGCGCGCCAAGCCCCGCGAGCGACGCGAATGCATTGCTGATCGCGAGCACGCCGCCGCGCTGCGCATCGGGCGTCACCTCGGCAAGCATCGCGGGGCCGATTGAGTACATCGTCAGCGTCATCCCGCTGCCGAGCGTCAGCAGCGCCAACTTCGCGTCCCGCGGCATGCCCGGCACCGCGAGCAAAGCGAGCAGCAGCCCCGCGACCGCGAGCGCCGCCGCGACAAACACGCCGCGCCCGTAGCGCGAAGGCACGCCCCGCGCGAGCAGCGCCTGCGACAGCCACGCCAACCCAAGACTCAACGGCGACGTGACCGCCACGAACAGCGCGAACAGGCGGCCCGCCGCGTGCGGCTGGAAACCGAGTCCAAGTTGCAGGTAGGCCGGCATCCACGTGAGCGTCATCGCGAGAATCCAGTTCGCCGCGAAGTGCCCCAGGAAGTTGCCGTACACGGTCCGATCAGTCAGCAGCAGCCCGTACGGAATCCGCTCGGCGCTTGCGGCGCGCGGCGCGCGCGTCAGCGTGCCCTCCTCGCCATACACGGCCCACGCGACACACCACGCCGCGCCGAGCAGCGCGAGTACCGCGAAATTCGCGCGCCAGCCCCAGTGCGTCGTCACGACGGGAATCGTCAGCCCCGCGATCAAGAGCCCGAGCGCGCTGCCCTGATGCAGCAGCGCGACCGGCAGGTTGCGGCGCGTGTCGGGAAACCATTTGTAGATCGCATGCGTGGCAACGGGCGACGCGGGCCCCTCCCCCGCGCCGAGCAGCACGCGGCACACGATCACGACCCAGATCGACCCGGCGACCAGCATCGGCAGTTGCAGCGCCGACCACGCGGCCGCCATGCCGAACAGCAGCCACTTCGCGGGCCGCCGATTCGCGACGATTCCCCCCACGACGGCGGAGATCGCGAACAACCAGTTCAGGCTCCCGCCGATCAAGCCGAACTGCGCGGGCGTCAGATTCAGGTCGCGCATCATCGGCACCGATACGAGCCCGAGCACCACCTTGTCGAGGAAATTCACCAGCATCATCAGCGCCAGCATGATTGCGATTGACCATGCCCGCGCCGGGCGGTACTGCGTATTGCCTGTCGTCATTCGTGTCTCCGTATGGGTAGATCCGGCCGCGCGCGGCCGCTAGGCGTCGTCGTGTGCCTCCAGCCCCGGCACGCGGTCGTCGCGGTCCGGCAGTCCCAGCGAGAACTTCACGGGGAAGCGCACGGCCAATGCGCCATCGCCGTCGATTTCGCGCACGACGCCGCGCGCGCGAACATGGGGATCGTCGAACAGCGCGTCGGTGTCGGGCAGCGGCGAAACCGGCAGGTCGAGCCCGCACAGCGCGCGCCGCCATTCAGCCTGCGTGCGGCTCGCGAATATCGCGCGCAGCAGGTCCGCCACCGCGTGACGGTGTCGCTGACGCCCCGCGCGGCGCGCGAAGCGCGGATCGCGCAACGCGGGGAACGCCTCGCCGAGCGCATCGACGAACGCGGCCCAGAACTTGTCCTCCAGCGTCGCGAGCACGATGTATCGCCCGTCGGCGGTCTCGAACACATCGTTGTCGGGCATCACCCAGCGCGCGTCGTCCGGCGTATCGCGCCCCGTGCGCAACGCCCAGGCGGCCGGCGCGGTCCACGCGAAGATCGCGTCGTGAATCGACACGTCGAGATGCTGGCCGATGCCGTTCGCGCGCGCGCTCATCACGGCAACCGCCAGCGCGAGCGCCGCATGCAGCGCGGCCGCATGGTCGGCAAGGCGCACGCGCGGACGCGCGACGGCGTCGTGCAGCTGCGCGGGAATCGACCAGTAACCGGCGTCGGCGAGAAAATTCAGATCGTGACCGGGACGATTCGCGGACGGACCGTCCTGCCCGTATCCGGTGATCGAGCACAACACGACGCGCGGATTCGTCCGGGCCAGTGCGTCGTAGTCGAGCCCGAGCCGCGCCATCACGCCGGGCCGGTTCCCCTCGACGACGGCGTCGGCGTCGCGCACGAGATCGAGAAATCGCGCGCGGCCGTCGGAGGTCTTCAGGTCGAGCACGATCGAACGCTTGCCGCGGTTGAACTGCGCGAACGTGTCGTCGCCGAAGCACCGCAGCGCGTCGCCGCCCGGCGGCTCGACCTTGATCACGTCGGCGCCGAGCTGGCGCAGCAGCGCGCAGGCATGCGGCCCGGGCAACAGCTGGCCCGCATCGACGATCCGCACGCCGCGCAGGCATGACCACGCCGGTGCGTCGCTGTCACCGACCGGCCAGGCGCCGCGCCCGTCGTCAGGCGTCGTCATGCGCCGCGCCCCGCGCCGACGGGTTCGAGAATCGCCTTCGCGATCGTGTTGCGCTGGATCTCGCTCGTGCCGGTCAGTATCCTGAACATCCGCAGCTTGCGAAACGTCTGCTCGACCGGATGCCCTCGCGTCACGCCGACGTTGCCGTGGATCTGCACCGCCTTGTCCGCCACCTCGAAGCACCGCTCCGACACGTACAGCTTGCACGCGGCGGCCGTCATCCGCAGGTCCGCGCCGGCATCGGCCAGCGCGGCCGTGTGCGCGATCATGCTTTCGCACGCCCACAGCGCGGCGGCCATGTCGGCGAGCATGTGCTGGATCGCCTGGAAACGCGCGATCGGCCCACCAAACTGCTGACGCGTGCGAGCGTAGTCGAGTGACGCCCGGTAGGCCGACATCGCCAGGCCGAGCATGGTCGGGCAATGCAGCAAACGGTTCACGTTGATGCGCGACATGCCGAGCTTGAAGCCGTTGCCGATCCCGCCGAACACGTTCTCGCGCGGCACCCGCACATCGTCGAAGCGGATGTCGGCGTCGATATGCTGGCCCGACATCGGCACGTATTCATGCTCGACACTCACGCCCGGCAGGTCGAGATCGACGAGCACCGCCGTGATCTGCGGCGGCGCCGCGTCCGGATCGGTCACGCACATCACGATCGCGAAGTCCGCGAACGGCGCACCGCTGATGAAGTGCTTCGCGCCATTGATCACCAGCGTGTCACCGTCCTCGACCGCACGGGTGCGGATGCTCAGTGCATCGGAACCCGAATGCGGTTCGGTCAGAGCGAAGCAGGTCGACTTCTCGCCGCGCATCACCGGCTTGAAGTAGCGTTCGAGCTGCGCGGGTGTCGCATACTTCAGCATGTTGCCGACGCGCGGCGGCCCGCCAAGTTCGCCGAGCACATGCGGCGCGAGCGCCGCCCCGGATGCCGCGAGGTCCGCCTTCAACGCGCACTGCTCGACGATCGACAGCCCCCTGCCGCCAAGCGCGACCGGCAGGCTCGCGGTATAAAAGCCCCGTTCGGCCGAACGCCGCCACACGCTGCGCAGCACGTCGCGCGGCCACACGTCTTCCGAGTCGAGTCCCAGCTCGCGCTCGACCGGACGCAGTGTCTCGTCGACGAACCGGCGCAGGTCGGCGCGCAGCGCCACGAAGTCGGGATGGGTCAGATGATCGAACATGGGGATCCCCTTCAGTTGACGCGACGCGCGACGCCGCGCCAGTACTGCTCGCGCACGAGCTTGCGGGCGATCTTGCCGCTGGCGTTCTTCGGCAATTCCGCGACGAAATCGATGGCGCGCGGCAGCTTGTAGTCGGCGAGCAGCGCGCGGCAATGCGCGACGAGATCGGCGGCCTGCGCATCGCGGCCGGACTTCAGCACGACGACGGCCTTCACGGCTTCGCCCCATTTGTCGTCGGGCGCGCCGACGACGCAGGCTTCGAGCACGTCCGCATGCTGGTACAGCGCCGCCTCGACTTCGGTCGGATAGACGTTGAAACCGCCCGAAATGATCATGTTGTTCTTGCGGTCGACGAGGTAGATGAAACCTTCGCGGTCGGTGCGCGCGAGATCGCCCGTATGCAGCCAGCCGTCGATCAGCACCTCGCGCGTCAGTTCCGGCGCGTTCCAGTAGCCCTGGAACACGTCCGCGCCGCGGATCACGACCTCGCCGATGGCATCCCCGTCGACCTCCTGCCCGCTCGCGTCGACGACGCGCACCTCGGTCTCTCCCAGCGGCCGCCCGCACGAGGCGAGCCGTTCGCGGTTGGAGGTCATCGCCTGCGCGTGATCGGCAATGCCGAAACGGGTGACGCCCGACGTCGATTCACTCGCGCCGTAGCCTTGCGACAGCACCGGGCCGATACGCGCCCACGCTTCCTCGATGCGCGCGGGCGCCATCGGCGCCGCGCCGTAACCCAGCACCTTCAGGCTGCGCAGATCCGCGCCCGCGAGGTCGGGCTCGTTCAGCAGCATGTTGATCATCGCCGGCACCATGAATGCATGCGTGATGCGCTGCCGCGCCACTTCGGCGAGGAAATGCGCGGGCTCGAACGTGTCGAACAGCACGAGCGTCGCGCCGCAAAACAGATAGGGCTGCATCAGCATCCCCGATGCATGCGTGATCGGCCCGATCAGCGCGAGCCGGTCGCCGGGTTGCGCGAGCCGATCCATGCCGAGCACGATCTTGCGCAGCGACGCGAGCCGATTGCCGTAGCTCTGCATCGCGGCCTTGATGCGCCCCGTGGAACCCGACGAGAAATGCAGGACCGCGAGGTCGGTGGGCGTCGGCGCGTAATCAGGCACCGCGTCGCTGCCCTGCGCGATCAGCGCCTCGTAGTCGAGATAGCCATCGGTCCGCCCGTCCAGCGACACGAACCGTTCCACCGTCACGAAGCCTGGCGAGTCAGGGGTGTAGTGCGTATAGCCGCGCCCGCCGATGAATGCGACGGGCGTGCAGTTGCCGACGACGTCGGCCGCCTCGGCCGCGGTGAAACGCGGGTTCAGCGCGGCTTTCACGAGGCCGGCCTTGTACAGCGCGCATTCGATCTCGACGAGTTCGATGCAGTTGCGCGCCTGAACGGCGATCCGCGCGCCCGGTGTGAAGCCGAGCCCGCGCAGTGCGTTCGCGAGCCGCGTCGAGCGCGCGTCGAGTTGGTGATACGTCAGGGCGCGATCGCGATGGAGCACGGCGGTTTGATCGCCCCAGAAACGGGCGGCGCGCCGCAGGAAGTAGGTAAAGCTCAAGCGAATTCTCCTGGTCGAACAATGCCGCCAGTCTGTAAGATGCCCATGCATCACCACAATGCATCGCCAGCTATAAAGTCATAACCAATGGGAATCCCCCGATGGATACGCGAGATCTGGAGTACCTGCTGGCCGTCGAGCGGCACGGCAGCATCGGCAAGGCCGCCGATGCCTTGGGCTTGTCGCAGCCGGCGTTGACCAAGGCGATGCAACGGCTGGAGGCGCAGGTCGGCGTCACGCTGTTCGAGCGCAACGCGAACGGCATGACGCCGACGCCGGCCGGCGCGCGCTTCGTCGCGCGGGCGCAGCGGATCACGCTCGAATTCGACGACGCCATGCAGGAAATGCGCGCGATCAGCAGCGGCGAGCGGGGCATCGTCCGGATCGGTTACTCGCCGACCGTGCCGAGCGCGCTCGTCCTTGGCGCATGCCGGCAACTGATCCGCGAGCGGCCGGCGGCCAGGCTGCGGCTGCGCTGCCGGCTCGCGCGCGACCTGCTCGATCTCCTGGCCGCGGGCGAACTCGACCTCGTCGTCGCGCCCGCTCCCGCGCAACCGGATCCGGCGCTCGCCATCCTCGAACTGTTCCGCGATCGCCTGTCGGTACTCGCCGACGAAGCGCATCCGCTGCAGCGCAAACGCGATCTCACGCTCGCCGACCTCGCGGACCAGGAGTGGCTGCTGCCCGAGTCGACGCTACCCGTACGACGCCAGATCGACGACGCGTTTCGCATGCGCGGCCTGCCAGGCCCACGCCTGCGTGTCGAGATGGATTTCGGCAGCACGTCGCTGCTGCTGTTACTGCGCGGCACGCCGCTGCTGTGCGTGAGCGGCACCGAGGCACTGGATCAGTTGTCGGGATTGCGCGCGCTCGACGTGCGCGCCGGCGAACTCGAGTTGCGCCGGCGCATCGCCACGATGCATCGGGCCGGCGCGTATATGCCGCCACTCGCGCAGCGGCTTGTCGTCCTGCTGCAGGCGCATGTGGAATAGCGGCGAGTGGATCTCGTCGAGGCGACGATTTTCATCGTGATCCCGGCCGGGTCAGCCGGGGAGCACGATGAGCGATACCGCGGACGACCTGTTCACACGCGACGTCACATCGGCTTCGGGCTTCTTGGGGGAAGTGGGAATGTCAATGCCAAGGGGGACTGTCAGAGATTTCGTGTTCAAGGCATAACATGACGCGACTCAGGAGCGTTTATGCCACGCAAACCGAAAGCCCAGCCGGCGGACCTGCCGGCGATTCCCGCCGAACTGCCGGAGCAGTTTGGTAACGGCCTCGATGGCGGCTGACGCCATCAATGCTGCGACATTGGCGCTCAAGAAGGCGCTGATCGAACGAGCACCGGGCGGAGAGATGAATCACCATCTCGGCTATCCGTCCGGTGCTGCCAAACCGGCCAACGCCGCGAATCAGCGCAATGGCAAAGGCGCCAAGACGGTTCTGACCGAAGACGGCCCGATTCGCATTGAGGTGCCGCGTGACCGCGACGGCAGCTTCGAACCGCTGCTGATTCCCAAACACGAACGGCGCTTCACCGGGTTCGATGACAGGATCGTCGCCATGTATGCCCGGGGCATGACGGTGCGCGAGATCCAGGGCTTTCCTGCTTGAACAGCACGGCACTGAGGTCTCGCCCGACTTCATCAGCTCCGTGGACCGACGAAGTGATGGCTGAGGTCACGGCCTGGCAGTCCCGGCCGCTTGAGCCGATGTATCCCGTCGTGTTCTTCGATGCGCTGCGGGTCAAGATCCGTGAAGACGCCGTGGTTCGTAACCAGGCCGTCTATCTGGCGCTGGGTGTGCTGCCCGATGGGTCGCGCGACATCCTCGGCCTATGGCTCGAAAACACCGAAGGTGCCAAGTTCCGGATTCAAGACGCGCGGGCGCTTCCCGACCGATGACGCAGCAACGAAGCTCATCTGGCTGGCGCTGCGCAATATCACCGCTGAGTGGGGACGCTCAGCCAAAGATTGGAAGGCGGCGATGAACCCATTCGCTATCCTCTACGCTGATCGATTCGTTCGACCTGCCCTATGATTCTCAACCCGCCTTGAACACGGAAATTCTGGCACCGCCGGTCCGACGCCCGCAACCTGCGCCCGCCAACTGGCGGCAGAAGCAGCTAATTAACCCCGGACTCCAAAGCTGAGTGCTACTGAAAACGGGGAGCCGTCTCAGGTATGGAATAAATAACTTGGCAAGAGGAGTGAGCGCTAGCCAGAACTGTCCTGCAGTAGCTGAGGAAAGCGCCGAAAAGAACTCCGTGGCCCTGCAATGCCTTTGCTGAGGCATATCCTTTACCGGAACCGGAACGTTGCGAAATATCGCACCGAGAGAATCGGCTTTTCGATAGTGAGTTAACGTCCTCCTCAAAAACCTGCCTATTGGAGAAGTACTAAATATTTGGCAATGGAGACATGCATTTTTCGAATCACATAAATTCACATTAAAACCGAATGCGTCTGATTTACAGCGTGCTCCATATATGTTTCCTTATTAATCCAATTACCCTCCTCGTCTTACTAGTATCGGTTAACCGTTACTTGACTCGATGGCACTCGCCTTCGCAAATGTTCTCTTCCAGTCTTCTCGCTTTCCATTGATGAGTTCACTCTCATGATCCGAATTGAACTTTCCGCCGTCTTCGACCGGCTGAATACCTCTTCCCCGCAAGCCCTGGAAGAAGCTGGCGGCACGTTGTTTCTGGACGAAATTGGCGACATGCCACTCGAACTTCAAGGCCGGCTGTTGCGCGTGCTCAATAAAAAGAAGTACCGCCCGGCGGGCGCCAATCAGGAGCGCCACTCCGATTTCCGCCTGATCTGCGCCACGCACCAGCCGCTGCCACAGCGCATCGCGGAAGGTCGATTCAGGAAAGACCGGTGTTTCCGCATCCACCAGTTGATCCTGCATGTACCAGCGCTACGGGAGCGCCCGGAAGACATCGCCGTTCTGGCCGAACACACGTTGCTGCAATACAACCGCGAGTGCCAGGTACACATCCCCGGATTCAGCGCGCGAGCGCTGCGACTGCTGGAGGCACATTCGTTTCCCGGCAATGTGCGCGAGCTGCGCAGCCTGGTGATGGTGGCCGCCGAGAGTACCCAGGCAGGCCAGGCGATTTCTCCGGACGCTATCCGGGGACTCCAACCGATTCCGATGCGAGCCGGCATCCCCACGGAATCCGCATCGCCTCGGGCTGACCTCTGGCTAACCAACGATCTGCCGGAAGCGCTGGTCGCCTTCGAAAGCCGCCTGATCGAAGCACGCCTGCAACAGGCCAACGGATCACGCTCGGCTGCAGCGCAGAGTCTGGGCATTCCCAAACGCACCTTGGCACGCAAATACCTGAAATGGAATCCGGACAAGGAGGACTCAACCCCATGAAATCACTCAGCTTGGCTCTGGCCTTCGCGGTACTTGTCGCCGGTTGCGACGCCGGCAAACAGGCCGACGCCGCAGCGGCGAACCTACGCGAAAAAGCCTGCATCGGCGTCGTTTCGGATATCGAGCGCTTGGCCTGCTTCGACACCGCCGCCGGAACGCCGCCGGCACCGACGTCTCCCACCCCGGCAGCGGTAGCACCGTCCGACAGTAGCAACGCGTTTGTACGCGTGCCGGAGATTGTCGGCCTGGTCCGTCTCAATGAGTCCAGCCGCCAGGCAGGAGAAACCGGATTTCGCCTGTCTCGCGAGGAGGAGCCGATCACCGAGCGGTGGAACGTGGTGATTTCCGCTCCGGCCATGGACGGCTCGGCAGCCCCGCCTGTCCTGGCGATCAGTTGCCTGTCGAACATCTCTCGGCTGCAGTTGCTAACCCAGCATCCTGTTGATCCCAATCGAATGAACATCCGCCTGCTGGTGGACGGCAGGCCTATCTCGCCGCCTGTCTCATGGCAAGTGCTTGCAGACGGCACGGTGGTCGACGCGGGGCGTGGCCTGGTCGCCATTGAGCAACTGCGCCATCTGGTAGGCGCAGGCGCTCGCTTGCAGGTGGAAAGCGACTATGCGCCGGTATCGGGGCTGCAGTTCGATGCGACATACCTGCACACCTTGATGAAACAGCAGCGCGAGGCATGTCACTGGTGATCAACCTGCCCCCTCTGGATCTCGAGCGGTTGCTGGTGGATATAGATCCCAAGCAGCCGAGCGGCATCTTCGATGAAGAAGACGAGACGTTCCAAGACATCGAACATGAAATGGTCAAACTCGGCGGCCTGCAGTCTGCGAGTATTGATCGGGCATACGTGGACGAAGCGTCCGTCAGTACCTGACCTCGCAGTGCAAGCATTTGCGCGTGGTCGGGCACCTGATGACTGCCCGACTCACGCACGTAATTGGCGCAACTGGAGCGAGGCAACCGCGCTGCTGGCGGGATTCGTCGTGCGGTACCGGGAGACAGCGGAACCCAAGCCCGGCCCGCGTGGATACCTGAGCAAACGCAAACTGGTCGCGGTGCTGGCTCATCCTTTTTTGGCTGGGGCTGCCCACTCGCCCTTGGCAGGTGGAAGCCAGGGGCTCTACCCGCCTCCGGCTCGCACATCGCTCCACCTGCTTTCAGGGAAGGCCCCTCGGCAGCGGAGTGCGCTGTGCCAGTTCCATCGGAGCGCGACCTGGAGCGGAAGCGCGTTTGCCTGTGGCATTGCCCTGTACGCCATCCTGCAACAGCGTCTGCGGCAAGGCGAAGCCCTTGAACAGCGACTGGGTGAAGGGGTTGTTGGCCTTCTCGGTACTGATGCGGTAGCGCATGCCGCCATCCGGCGCGGCGAAACTGAGATCGACGCTGGTGCTGGTGGCGCCGTTCAGCCTGGCCTGGCTCAGCAGGCGGTACAGCGACCAGGGGCCGCGGTACACCAGGCCGCTGCTGCTACCGCCGGCGTGGACCAGGGCCATGCGGCTTTCGTTGCTGGGCGCCAGGGTGTTCGGCCAGATCAGCGCCGTGCTGGTGGTGGGTCCATGGTTGTAGGTGACCAATTGCCCTTCCACGCTGAGGGAACTGCTGCGCTTGTTGGGTGCCATGCCCAGCGGTTCGACGTAGAACTGCACGCCGAGCGTGCCACGGCTGTTGAAAAAGGCGTCGCGGATCCTCTCGGCCGCTTCGAGCTGGGTCAGCACGTCGGTACGCACCAGGTAGCCGCCCAGGCGCTCGGAGTACAGAGCCTCCAGGTTGTCCTCTATGAACAGGTTGAGGTACTTCTCACGGAACTGCTGCAGGCGCCCCTGGGGGCCGAAGAACGCGGTGAAGTCGTCCAGCGCCACTTCCTCGCGGCTGGCGGGGTTAAACGGGTAGCGGTTGGCCAGGCGCTCGCGGTAGAAGCGATAGACGTCGGTGTCCCAGCGGCGCTCGAGCTCGCGCAGCGCTTCCACCAGGATCACCCGGGAGGATTCGTCGGCCAGTTTGCGCACTTGCTGGTTCAACGGCTCAGGCAGCCCGGCGGCGATCCGCTGCAGGTTGCTGATCGGATCCGGCCCCTTCAGGCCGAAGCGTTCGAGCACCACGCTGAGAGCAGTCTTGCCGCGGTCCGGGCTGTCGTGCACGGTGCGCACCTTGTCCTGCACGTTGCCGATAGCGAGCATGGTTTCGTCGAGGTACGACGGGCGATCGCCCTTGGCCTCCAGCAGTTGGCTCATCGGCGCGAACGCGCGGGCGACGCTGAGGATCGGCCCGGCCTCCGTATCGCCGGCCGTCTTCTCCAGCGCGGCGGTGGCTGGCCCAGCTGCGGCGTCCTTGGCAGGGACTGCGGCAGCCGAGAGCGGCCCGGGTTTGGTGCTCAGCTCGCTGTTGTCACGCACGGTTTCCACCAACCGGCGCAACGGCGCCGCCGGACTGGTCACGCTGCCCAGCACGTTGACCGCCTCGGCAAGGTCCTGGAAGTCACGCACCTCGAGCTGGTTGAGGTTGCTCTGCCAGGAATCGATGTAGTCGCGGCTGTAGATGGCCCGGATACGCTCGGCCAGCGCGCGCTTGTCGGCCTCTGAGTAGTCGATGTTGCGCCGCTCGCCCAAGGCCCACTGATCGATCATCGCCAGTTCGGTCAGGTCCTGGCTGTGCGGCGCGAAATAGCTGCGGTAGCCCTTGGCCGTCAGAAGCGCGTCGATACGGCCATCGGCGGCTGGCTTCCCCGTTTCATTTTTACCGGTGCTGTTCGGCTGGTAGACCACGTCGAAGGCCGGGCCGATCTCGTTGCGCAGGTCCAGCGGCGCCCGCAGGGACTCCCACGCCTGGCGCCGCATGGTCATGTACACGCGCTGTGGCAGCGGGATTTGTCGCAGGTCGCGCTGCACCGCGGACACGCGTTGCTGGTACTGGGGCAACCGGGCATCGGCGTACTTCATGGCGTAGTCGAGGTGGCGCATGAGCGCGCGCTGCACCTGATCTTCGCCGGGGAAGGCCTGCGCCCATTGTTCGCCCATCCAGCGCTCGACCACCGGTGGCCGGCGATTGGGCCGATCTTCGATCATGCGGTAGACACGCAGCGCGGCCAATTGCGCGTCGCTATCCACGGCAGTCCCGTCGAGGTGCTCCATTACACCACTGGCCAGCGCCGGCAGGAAGCGTTGCGACAGCAAGGTGAGATAGGCCTGGTCGACCTTCGGGCCAATCTGCCGGCCCTGGTATAGACCCAGGTCCGCTACCACCGGCCAGGCTTCGCGGTAATCGCCGTAAACCGCCACCGCACTACTGATCTGATCCAGCGGCTGCAGCAGGTTGCGGCCGGTTGGGTCGAGCTTGCCGTCGATGGCGTGGGCGCTGTAGGCGCGGCTGCGATCCAGTACGTTCAGGGCCTTGTCCCGGTTCACTGCATAGTAGTGGTACCAGCCACCGATGAGGACCACGCTGCCCAGTGAAGCAATGCCGAAGCGCAGGGCCAGTGCGCGCTTCTTGTCGGCCAGCACGCGCGGGTTGTCGCCCGCCAGGCCGGACTCGGGGTAGATCACCCGCTGGAACAGTTGCTGGGCGAAGTAGACCATAGCCCGTCCGCTGGGGTGCATGGTCGGCACGGGCTCCCGGATGTCGTAGTTCTGCGAGGCGGATGCCACAAAGGCATTGGTCAGCACGCCTTGCTGGTAGACCGACGACAGGAACACGCCGCGCGGCAGCGCCGGGGTGATGTAACGATCGCTACCCAGGATATCGGTCAGGAATTCCAGCAGCAACGGGCGCATGCCGGCCAACTGCCGCACCAGGGAATAGAGGGCTTCGCGCTGGGGTAGTTCGCTGACGTCGGCCAGGGCATCGAACACCTGCTCGTTCAGGCGCTTGAGGAATTCGTCGTAGCGCGCGCCAAGCTCATCGCGCCAGGCGTCGTAGCGCTGCAGCGACTCGAGGGTGAAGGTAAAGCCGAAGATGTCTTCACGCACGGACTTGGGCAGCCGTGCAAACAGCGGCTCGAATCCTTCGAGCAAATCGAACTTGCTCAGGACGACGTACAGGGGCGGTCGCGTGCCGAGCTGACGGCTGAGTTCCGTCATCCGGGCGCGCAGCAATGAGGCAAGCGCCTTTCGGTCGCTGGGTTGCTGGTTGAGCAAGGTGACCAGGCTGACGATCAGCACCACGCCGTTGAGCGGGCGACGGCTGCGGTTGCGCCCCAGCCAGCCGACAAAGCTGTCCCACAGGCGCGGGTGCAAATCCTCCGGCAGAGAGGGTTGTGCCGTGGCGTGCCGGAACGCCCGCTGTTCGTCGTCGCCGCTGGAGGCATCCGATTCAACATAGGTCGGCACCCGCGGCTGGCTGATCAGTTCGCCCGGCGGGTCGATGAGCACGGCCTGGTCGCCCATCCACCAGTCAATGCGGTAGATCCTGTCGGGGTCTTCCTCCAGGCGCCGGCTACCCGCCTTGACTTCGCCGGTGAGTGGAAAGCTCTGGCTGGAGCGGTTGACGAAGCTGGTCTTACCCGCATTCTCCTGGCCCAGCACCAAGTACCAGGGCAGTTGATACAGCGCGTTGCGCCCCTTGAGGTTGGCCTGGAGCACGCCCAGGCTTCTGTCCAGGTCGCGCTCCTGGGCTTGTACGTAGCGTAGGCAGGGGTCCAACTGTTGCTCCTGCCCCTGGCTGCGCTCGGCCTCCAGCGTCCGGTTGCGCTTGCGCAGCCGGATGGCCCAGACCAACAAGGGCAGCACGAGGAGTACCAAAGTGGCGAGCACGCGCGCGGCGAGGCTGGCCAGAGGCTGATGCTCGCCCCAGGTCCATTTAGGCCCCAGCCACCAGATGCCCGCTAGGGCAAGTATCAGAACCAGCAGCAGCGCCAGCGGCATGCCTTGCTTGGCCCAACCCAGGACGGGCCGGCCATAGCACTTCAGGTTCGACCATATCTTAAACATGAGGTAGCTCCTAGTTCTTGTGTTCCATTGCTGGGTGCACATGCTGCTCAAGCAGACCGAAGAGGGCCGGCTCCCACTCTGGCGCAGACGCGTCCCGCATCATCTGATGCGCGCGGGCGTACAAGCCGTCAGCGAGCCAGGCAAGCCCCCGCGCGCCGAGCAGCTCGGCGGCGATCGTCATGACATGGCAGCCATGACGAGGGTCGGCCGACGCCTGCTGGGTGGTTTCAAGGCGCTTGAGCATGGCTTCTACGCCGGAGGTCTCCAGGGTCTCGCGTAGCTCGTCGCGTAATGCGGGGTACTCCTGCCCGGCGCCGAGCTTCGCGGAGCCTTTATCTGCGCCGCTGATCCAGGATTGCGTTTCGCCGTCGACAAAGGGTCGCCCGTCGGCAAACTGCAGCTTCACCAGCGCTGGCAGTCTCGAGACAAATCGCTCGGTCGCCAGGCGAATCGCCTCTGCCACGTTCGGCATTTCCAGGCGCCGGGCGATGCCGGCAGCGAGGTAGCTGCCGCGAAGCCAGTAAGGAGAAGACGTGACGCTCTTCTCAACCCGCTGCAGCAGGACGGGATCGACCGTATTTGCCTTCAGCAAGTCCCAGTAGGCTTCAGCGGTTTCGGCAGGAACCGCCATCAACTCGGTCCGCTGGGTGTCCTTGCGGGTCGACGGGGCAACGCTCAGGTGCGCCCACAGAGCAAAACGGCGCAGCAGGTAGCCCGTCGGGTCATAGGCATCTTGTTGATTGATGATGTCGGCCACGTTGAGCAGGGAGCGGCGCGTCCCGCGCTCGTTGCCTGGCTCCATGGCGACGGGCGTGAAAAAGGCCTCGGTCACTGCCGTGGAGCGAGGGCCAAGGTCGAGCTGCGCCTCGGCCAGCTCCGGTGCCCGATTGGCTTCGGCTCTTTGCCGAAGCTGGCCTTCCAGCCGATTCAAGGCCGAGGTATCGAGCCGGGTTTCGGCTGCGATGCTTTGCAGTTTGTCCAGCGCCCGTTGCCCCGCCTTGTAGTACTCCTCAGCGTATCCCTTGCCGTCGAGCTTGGCCAGCGCTTCGCCCAGACGCTCCAACTGCTGGTCCATCAGCCGCCGCTTGGCGGTCAGTCCCGAGGCACCGGGCTTGGGAAAGCTACTGTCCCAGTGCTGAGTCAGCATGCCGGCGAGTACCCCCGCCGCCTCGGCCCAGCCGCGCCAGCCTCCCGCGCGCATGCGCGCGGCCGCCAGGTGAGCGGCGATACGCAGGTGCTTGCACTGGGTTTGCAGATACTGGCGTGCCGCCGAGTCCACATAGCTCCAGTCGATGGTCGCCTCCTGCAGACCACCGAGCTTCAGCATCTCGGTATCGATCCCCTGATAGGCGTTGTCTTCCTCGTCGAAATCGCCGGCAGGACGCTGCGGCGATATCGGAGACAGGATAGTGTCGAGGTCCAATGGAGGCAAAGTGTTCACCAATGGCAAGCCTCGCGTTGTTGCCCCATCAGGTCGTGCAGCGCGGAGGCGTCGAACGACAGCCCGTCGAAGGGCGCATGGTCGCTCTCCAGTTGCAGTTGCTGGGCGGGACGGGTCAGGTGGCGGAGTTGCTCGATGGCGACCAGACCGCGGCCGGCATCCGTCACCGTGCCATCCTCCAGCACCTGCCAGGGCCGGCTGGTGGAAATCGGCCGGCCGTCCACCAGCATGCGAATACTCACGCGGTTCACGTCGAGCGGTTGTGCAGTCAGCAATTGCAGACGCGAGATGTTCTGCAGGCAACTGATCGCCAGTAACGGCCTGGGTTCAGCTCCACCCACCGCAGGTGCGGAGATCACCACCTTGGATTGACCCGGCAATGCATCCTCCACGCGCAGAAGCAGCATTCCAGTCTGTTCGCTCTTGCGACGCGACTCATTGCGTCGAACCAGGGAGACGATGTCAGGGACGCGGGTAGCAGCAGGCGGCGCGATTTGCGGAGCTGGAGGCTTGGCGGCTGGCGTAGGTGGGGTGCCGGCCGCAGCATCGAAACACGCAAGACGTTCAACCGCTGAAACAATGACCGTGCAGTCACGGTCTGCGGCCACAACCGCCTTTCCTGCGTCGCAGCCTGCCAGTATCGTTGCTGTCAGCAGAAGTACTCCAAATGGCCTCATCTCGGCTCCTCTCCATTCAAATTCAGATCCAGACACTTGCGCGCCATGGTGCGTTTCGGAATCCCGAGACTCTGCGCCGCCAGCCGCCGCGAACCCGCAGCCTGCCGTAGGCGATCGTCCAGCAACAAACGTTCGAAGGTTGCCAACGCGGCGGGCAGATCGTCGGTACGCCACAAGAGCTTCAGGGCGTCTTCACCGCTTCGCTCAGCCACGGGAGGCTCGCCGGAGTCGGTCAGTTCATCCAGGTGATTGATCTGAATGCGCTTGCCTGGCGGGACGCGTTCTGCGGCGGCGAGTACGAGGCTGCGCAATTCCCGGACATTGCCCGGTAAACCATGGCGCTGCAGCCAGCCGATGGCATTGGCGGAAATACCGGCTACTCGGCCAGGGTGGGCCCGGCTGTTCTCGAGCAGAATGTGCGAAACGAGCGCCGGGATGTCCTCAATGCGCTCGCGCAGAGGTGGGATATGCAGCACCAATTGGCGAATGCGAAAGTACAGGTCCTCACGGAACAGGCCATCGCGCACCCGTTCCGGCAAGGGGCGATGGGTGGCGCAGATGAGCCGGAAATCCGAAGGCTGCTCGCGGGTGGCGCCCACCGGACGGAATTTCTTCTCATTGAGCAGGCGCAGCAAGGTGCCTTGCAGGCTCAACGGCATGTCGCCAATTTCGTCGAGGAACAGTGTGCCGCCATCGGCCTCGGCCACCAGGCCCGTGCGAGCCTGCGTCGCGCCGGTGTACGCGCCGCGTGTGGCGCCAAACAGTTCCGCTTCGATGAGGTCTTTGGGGATGGCGGCGCAGTTCACCGGCACGAACTTGCCCTTGCGCGAGGACGCCTGATGGATAAGCCAGGCGGCATGGTCCTTACCGGAGCCGGTCTCCCCGGTGACGAGGAGCGACAGAGAGGAGTCGGCGAACCGCAACATCTCGTCGCGCAGGCGCCGGGTCGTCTGCCCCGTGCCCACGAACCCGGCTGAGAGCAACCGTCGGCGCCCACGCGTCTCGTCCTGCTCGTGCTGCGCGGTCTGCCACGTTTGCACCAACTCGTCCATGCCACGCCGCTCCAGCAGGCCGGCCAGAACGACGTCGTACAATCTGTACAGCTCCTGCCAGGCGGGGTCGGCCAAGCCCACCTGAAGCGAGTCTTTAGAACTTGCCAGCAGCAAAACCGCGACAGGTTTGCGTTGGATATCGAACAACGGCAGGATCTGCCACGCGTCACAGCCCGCCAGCCGCTCACGCAGTTCCTCGTGGCCGTGTCCAAGTCCAATCAGGCTGTCGAGGCGGTCGACGTGCTGAGGCTGGCCAGTCATCAGGCAATAGACGAGGGGATTGTCCAACTCCCGCAACGACAGCTGCGGCAGTTGGTCAAGCGATGAAGCGTGGCTAGCGATGGGCCGTATGCTCTCCCCCGCCGCCTCGCGCCAGTAGCAGACCCCGTAGCGTATCCCAACCGCGGAGCAGGTGCCTTTGAGGAAGCGGTCGGCCATCACCGCGATGCCATCGGCCTGAACTAGCGCCCGAGCAAGTGCAGCAGCATCCCTGGCATTCAAGGGCATCGCGCCTACTCCAGGACGGCGTCGAAAACCACACCATTCCAGCTCACCCTGGAACGTTGGAAAGGCTGCGCGCCGGCGAGGTGTTTCAGCACGGCCAGCGACAAGGGCGGCAACATCTCGCCGTCGATGCTGGCGTCGAGCAACCGCGCGCCATTTTGGTGACGCAGGCAACGCGCTCGCAATTCGTCTCGGGCCGAGGCGTCAATCGTCAGTTTTGCTTCGTATCGCTGACTAAACTGATTCTGGAGGCGCAGCAGACGACCGTCGACAATTTCCTCCAACGTTGTCTCATCCAGGTAACGGAATGGCACTACCTGCATACGCGCCAACAGAGCCGGCTTGAAGAACTTCGCAAGATGCTCGCGCAGCGCCTCGCTATCGAGGTCAGTGAGTGGACCACCATCCTGATCAAACCCCAGGTTTGAGGTCAAAAAGAAAAGCACGTTCTGGCAGTCAATGCGCCGGCCTTCGCCGTCGGCAAGCGCGCCCTTGTCGAAAGCCTGGTAGAAGATGTTGAGCACCTCGGCATGCGCCTTCTCGACTTCATCCAGCAGGACCACCGAATAGGGTTTCTTGCGGATGGCCTCGGTCAGCACGCCGCCTTCCCCATAGCCGACATAGCCTGGCGGTGCCCCCAGCAAGCGCGATACAGTGTGCTTCTCTTGGTACTCCGACATATTGATGACGGTCAGGAACTGCTCCCCACCAAACAGCGCGTCGGCGATGGCCAGTGCGGTTTCGGTCTTGCCCACCCCGCTTGGCCCCACCAGCAGAAAGGCCCCCATGGGTGTCCCGGGCCGTCGCAAGTCAGCCATGGCTGTCAGCAGGCGGCGATGAACCGCATCGAGAGCGGTATTTTGCCCCTTTACCCGCTCACGCAAGGTTTCGGGCAACCTGTCCAATCTCTGGAACTGGTCGCTGTTGATGGTGGCAGCCGGGATGCCCGTCCAGTCCGCGATGACCTGGGCGATCTGCTCGGCCCCCACATCCGCATGGAGCAATGCGCCATTGCCGCGTTGCAGGCCTGCCAGTTGCGCGACCTTCTCCTCGAGGCGCAGCGACGTATCGTCCTGATACTCGCTGGCGCGCAGGGCGACGATCTCGTCGACGAGCTCTTTTTGGCGTTGCCAGACGTCCTGAAGCTGCTCGATGGCATCCTGCGTTTGCTGCCGGGTGACCTCCAGCATGGCAAGTCTGGCGGTCTCGGGCTTTCGCCCAGCACGGGCGTCACGCCACAGTTGGTCAGCCTCGGCATCGACCTGGTGTAGTTCGTTTTCCAACGCTGCAAGCCGTCTCGGAGGCTCGGCCAGGGCCGTGGCCACCCGCGCACATGCGGTGTCGAGGATATCAATGGCCTTGTCCGGCAATTGACGGCCGGAGAGATAGCGCGCCGAGAGCGCGGCGGCGGCCTTGAGGGCATCATCGCCGATGTACACCTTGTGGGCCTGCTCATACACGCTCCGCAAGCCTCTCAGGATGTGCACAGCCTGCTCCACGCTCGGCTCATCCAGTTGCACCAACTGGAAGCGCCGCGTCAGGGCAGGGTCCTTCTCGAAGTACTTCTTGTACTCGGACCAGGTCGTCGCCGCGATCGTCCTCAACTCGCCACGGGCCAGCGCAGGCTTGAGCAGGTTGGCCGCATCGCTGCCGCCAGCCGAGTTGCCCGCACCGATCAGCGTATGCGCTTCGTCAATGAAGAGGATGATGGGCTTCGGCGCGCTCTTGACCTCGTCGATCACCGCCTTCAGGCGCTTTTCGAATTCGCCTTTGACCGAGGCGCCGGCCTGCAGGGCCCCCAGATCAAGCCCCCACAGATGAACGTCGTGCAGCGGCTCCGGCACCCGGTTTTCCACGATGCGTTGCGCCAAGCCTTCCACCACAGCGCTCTTTCCCACGCCCGCGTCGCCAACCACGATCGGGTTGTTCTTTCGACGGCGCGAGAGAATGTCGACCATCAGGTCGATTTCAGCATCGCGGCATAGAACGGGGTCGATGGCGCCCGCACGCGCCTGGGCGGTGAAGTCGTGTCCGTATTTGCTCAACGCACTGTCAGCCGCAGCGGCTGACGAGGGTCCAGACACGGTTGCACTCTGCAGACGGGTTTCGGATGACCGGGCGAGCAATTCAGAGAAGCGCTTACGCAAGGTTTCCCGATTGATGGTCTCGAACATGCGGATCGCCGCCAGCGGCAGATAACGCGCTGAGTTCAGCAAGGCCGCCAGAAGCAGGGCACCGCTACGGATCTCCGATTGCGCGAGTTCCACAGAACTCAATAACCAGGCGTCCTGCAGCAATTCCAGCAGCAGCGGCGAGAACGATGGGTAAGCATGGCCATAGCCCTCATCGCCTTCGGGAAAGGTGATGGCAAGTGCCTGGCGCAATGTGTCGAGATCCACTCCCGCATCTGCCAACACGCAACGCACATCGCACATCGGTTGATCGAGTAGCTTGTACAGCAGATGGCAAACGGTGACTTCCGCTCCGCGCTGGCCGATGCAGAGGCTGCCCGCCTCCTCCAGCCCGTGTCGGCCTACCGGGTGTAGACGTTGCAGCAACGCAGCCAGATCAACGGTGACCATACTTCAACTTCCTCATTGTCAGGGGAACTTCCAGGTTGTGTGGTGGGCGTAAGGCGAACGCTTCAGAAAATGCATATCGGGGGGAAATTAAAATACCAAAAACACGCGAAAATGTTGCCCGGCACCACGCGTGTGGACATGAGTTTCTCTACGTCTACGAACCGATCTACTCGAAGAGAACACACTCCCCAAATTCTTGTCCATAAGAAGAGTCCTAAATCACATCAAAATAGTTCCTCTGACGTTCGTGCGCGCTTTCGCGATTCAGAGCTATCAGATTCAACATTTAATAAACATCCCATTTACAAGGAGCGAGACTTACCCATAGGCTCGACCCTTAGTGTCCGATATATCGAATCCAGTACGCTCAAGAAACGTTCGGCGCCGGCAATACTTTCTGAATGCATCCCTATTCAGCGGGTTTTGTCGCAGCTATACACGACCTTGATCGAGTGGGTGTCGGGCATGAACTTCCAAGTAATTACAAGGAGTAGCCCATGGCATCTAAAACTGGTTCAGTTGCACCGAAGGAACGCATCAACATCCGTTACGTCCCGGCAACGGGCGATGAGCAACAAGAAGTCGAACTCCCCCTGAAGATGTTGGTGCTCGGCGATTTCAAAGGGCATGCCGATGAAACGCCCGTCGAAGATCGCGTGGCCGTCCAGATCAACAAGGACACCTTCAGCGATGTCATGGCCGAAGCCGGGCTGAGCTTGAAAGTGGATGTACCCGCCACGCTGGAAGACGGCAACGAGAGCGACACCCTCAGTGTCGACCTGCGGTTCAAGAACATCAAGGACTTCTCCCCCGACTCCATCGCACGTCAAGTTCCCGAGTTGAAAAGGTTGCTGGAACTGCGCGAAGCGCTGGTGGCGCTCAAGGGGCCCATGGGCAACGTGCCCGCGTTCCGCAAGCAGATCCAGGCGCTACTGGGTGACGACAGTGCGCGTGGCAAGTTGGCCAAGGAACTCGACCAACTCCTGTCCTCCCCTGAGGCCTGATCCCCCGCCCCAACTCTCTCTCCAAGTTTCGAAGGAAGCAACGATGTCCAAAGTCCAAATTGCCGACGTCCAGAAGCAGGCCGACAGCCAACCCCAAGGAGGCCTGTTGGCCCAGATCATGGCCCAGACCCGGCTTGAACCTAGTCAGGAAGGTTATGCCATTGCAGAACGCGGGGTGGCCGCCTTCATTTCCGAAATGCTCAAGTCCGACGAACGCGAGCAACCGATCAACAAGCAACTAGTTGACCAGATGCTCACCGAGATCGATCGCAAGCTCAGCAAGCAGATGGATGCCATCCTCCACCATCCTGAGCTCCAGCAGATCGAGTCCATCTGGCGCTCGCTGTACGACTTCGTGCAGCGCACCGATTTCCGGGAGAACATCCAGGTCGTGTTCCTCCCCGTCACCAAGGAAGAACTGCTGGAGGACTTCGAAAGCGCCTCAGACATTACGCGCAGCGGCCTCTACAAGCATGCGTATACCGCAGGCTACGGCCAGTTCGGCGGCCAGCCGATCGGTTGCATGATCGGCAACTTCACCTTCGGGCCCTCGGCACCGGATATCAAGCTGCTGGGTTATCTCGCTTCCGTCGGCGCCATGTCGCATGCGCCGTTCCTCGGCGCCGCCGGACCGGAAATGCTTAACCTGGAGTCTTTCGAAGAGCTGCCGAATCTGAAAGAGGTCAAGGATATCTTCGAAGGACCGCGCTTCGCCAAGTGGCGCAGCCTGCGTGAATCCGAGGACGCACGCTACCTCGGCCTGACCATGCCCCGCTACCTCCTGCGCCAGCCGTATGATCCGCTGGAGAACCCGGTGCGAAGCTTCGCCTATCAGGAAACCATCAACGGCGACCACCGCAACTACCTGTGGGGCAATACCGCCTTCCTGATGGGTAGCCGAGTCACCGACAGCTTCGCCAAGTTCCGCTGGTGCCCGAACATCATCGGTCCGCAGTCCGGCGGCGCGGTCGAAGACCTCCCGGTGCACCTATACGAATCTCTGGGGCAACTGCAGGCCAAGATCCCTACGGAAGTGCTGATTTCTGACCGCAAGGAGTTCGAACTGTCTAGCGAGGGCTTTATCCCGCTGACGATGCGCAAGGACAGCGACAACGCTGCGTTCTTCTCCGCCAACTCGCTGCAAAAGCCCAAGCTGTTCCAGAAGACCTCCGAAGGTCAGGCCGCGCAGACCAACTACATGCTGGGCACGCAATTGCCCTACATGTTCATCATCAACCGCCTGGCGCACTACATCAAAGTACTGCAACGCGAGCAGATCGGCAGTTGGAAGGAACGCCAGGATCTGGAACGCGAACTCAACAATTGGCTTCGCCAGTATGTTGCCGACCAGGAAAGCCCCACCAGTGACGTGCGCAGCCGGCGTCCCCTGAGGGCCGCGCGGGTTGTCGTACAGGACGTTGCTGGCAATCCCGGCTGGTACCAGGTTGCCCTGTCAGTGCGCCCCCATTTCAAGTACATGGGCGCCAGCTTCGAGTTATCGCTGGTCGGTCGCTTGGACAAGGACTGATAGGGAGCTGATCCATGCCTCGGTCACCTGGACAGGGAAGCCTGTTCGAACGCCTCGATCTCGACCTGCCACCGCGGCGTAGCCGCACCCGGCGGGATGTGGCGGCCGAGCGAGTGCGCGCCATCAAGCGTCAGTTGGAGTGGATCCTCAACTCCCGCCAGGGCAGCTCACAGAGCAGCCCTGGCTTGGGTCTGCGCGATTTGAATGACGCTGCGATCGGCTCCGTGGATCTGCGGCAGCAGGTCTGCCTGGATATTCATAGCGCCGTGGCGCAGTACGAGCCGCGGGCTCGCGTTATCGATGTCAAACCGCTGGCCGATACCGAAACGTCGCTTGAGCTCGGTTTTCGGCTGGTGTGCATGGTTCCGCTGAACAACAAGGAAGAGCAAGTAGAAATCGACCTGCTCTTTCACCATCAAGGCCGTCAGGTCAGGGTGATGTAGCAAGAAACCAAGGAGACTGATCGGATGCCATTGAAGGGGAAATTCCGCGAGGAGCTGGACTATCTACGCCGCTTGCAGCGTGTCTTTGCTCGCAACAATCCACAGCTGGCTCCGTTCCTGGGCGAGGAAGCCACGGACCCGGATGTGGAGCGGTTGCTGGAGGGATTCGCCTTTCTCACTGCCAAGTTGCGCCTTAAGATCGAGGACGATTTTCCGGAGTTGACCCACTCGCTGTTACAACTGCTGTGGCCGAACTATCTGCGGCCGTTGCCCAGCGCCACCATCCTTCAGTTCGAGCCAGCAGATCACTCGATCACTGGCCGGCAAATCGTGCCCAGCGGTACCAGTGTTCAATCACGTCCGGTAGATGGCGTGCAGTGCGAGTTTCGCACCAGCCAGGAGGTGTCGATCTATCCATTCGACATCGCTGACGTCAATGATGGACACTCGCTGGAGAAGTCGATCGTTCGAGTCGATCTGTCCACCCTGAGCCAGAACCCGCCGAATACCTACGACTGCGACAGGCTCGACTTCTATCTCAGCGGCAGCGATTACACCGCGCAGACGCTGTATCTCTGGCTGGCCAAGTACTTGGGCGAGATCCGCCTGGAGGTTGCCGGCGTGGTTCGGCATATTCCAGTGAACCAAATCGACTTTCCCGGCTTTCAGGCCGACGCGGCGTTGCTTCCCTATCCCAAGAATGCCATGGACGGATACCGAATCCTCCAGGAGTACTTCCTTTTCCCTCGGCGCTTCTACTTCTTCGGACTGAACAACCTGCGCGCCTTCTGGCCGAACCAACCCGCGACCAGCGTGCGCATCGAGTTTCACTTTACCCGACCGATGCCGGTCGACGTTCGGGTGCGCAAAGGCGACCTGGCGCTGTACTGCACGCCTGCGGTGAACCTGTTCGAGCATGATGCCGAACCCATTCGCCTGACCGGCAAGGCTGCGGAGTATCGACTGGTTCCAGGCGGCCATCGTCCCGATGCTCACGAGATTTTCAGTATCGACAAGGTCGACGGCTGGAAGAACGCGGATAGCGGACAACCCGGGGAATGGCTGCGAACCTATCAGCCATTTGAGTCGTTTCGCCATCAGATCGAACACGAGCGGGGGCGCACCACGCTGTACTACCGCACGAAGCTGTCGTCTTCATTGGTCGAGCCAGGTGTTGAGCACCGCGTTGCGTTTGTCCGGGGCGATGATCACCACTACATCGGCCGGGAAGAGACGGTCTCCCTCGCGCTGACGTGCACCAACCGCGATCTGCCTCTGGCACTAGGCATTGGTGACATTTGCGAGGGGCACCGGAAGACACCGGCGTTCGTGCGATTTACGAATCTGACGACGCCGACCCCACCGTACCGTCCGATTCTGGACGGTGACCTGCACTGGAGCCTGATCTCTAATCTGTCGCCGACCTATCTTTCCCTGCTTTCGGCTGCCCCTCTGAAAGCCATCATCGGCAATTACGACTTCTCTGCCTACCACGACATCCAACGTGCCCGGACGACTCAAAAGCGGCTGGACGGCCTGCAGGAGGTTGTCAGCACCCCGCTTGACCGGATGTTCAAGGGGTTGCCGATTCGCGGCACCCGTACCGTGGTGAAGCTGGACCAGAACGGGTTCGCCTGCGAAGGAGACCTTTATCTGTTTGGCACAGTGCTCAGCCACTTCCTCTCCCTGTACGCCAGCCTCTCCTCGTTTCACGTTCTGGAAGCGATCAATACCCTCAATCAGGAGCACTATGCATGGCCAATGCGCAGCGGAACGCAGCCCCTGATCTAAGTGACATCCTGTTGGACGAGGCCAGAGGGCACGACTTCTTTCGTTTTCTGGAACGCCTGCATGCGCTGCATGAAGACGATCTCGAGTCGCCCGACAGCTTCGACCCCGACCGCCAGCGCGTCTGCCTGAGCAATCATGCCGGGCTGGGCTTTCCGGCCTCGGATATCGCCTTGGCGGAACGTCTAGACGATCATGCCCCGCACCAGTATCGCGTGCAAGCCACCTTCTTCGGCATGCACGGCACCGACTCGCCGCTGCCGAACTACTACCTGGACCGTCTGGCCTACGAGGCCGGCCAGGGTGTTGGGGTGCGCCCTGCCTTTTTCGATTTCTTCAATCATCGCCTGCTGACGCTGCTTCATCAGGCTTGGCGCAAGTATCGCTACTACATCCGCTTCCGGCCAGGAGCGGATGACCAGTTCTCCCGTCGGATCTTCGCGCTCATCGGGCTCAAGCACGAAGCCACGCGTGGCGACACACCGATTGCTTGGAGCCGACTGCTGAGTTTCGCGGGTGCCGTGGTCTTGCGCAGCCGCTCTCCCAGCATGCTGGCAGGCCTCATCGCGCATTGCTTCGACCTGAAGGACGTGCAGATCCGCGACTTCGAGTTGCGCTACACGACGATCAACGACTCCGACCGAATTCGTCTGGGAATGAGCAACGGCCAACTGAGCGAGAGCTTCCAGATCGGCGACAGCGTGCGTACCCGGCATTGCAGTTTCACCATCGTCATAGCTGGTCTTAGCCAAGAGCGCTTCCGCGAATTTCTGCCTCAAGGCGAGAACTTCGAGCGCCTGCGTCAGTTGGTGGTCTTCCTGCTACGCGACCCGGTGCCTTGCGACCTCGAACTGGGCCTGCGTCAAGACGAAGTTCCCCCCTTCCACCTGCGGCAAACCGAAGGCACTCAATTGGGCTGGACCAGTTTCCTGGAACAACCCGCCTTACGCCACCCGCCGCCCGTCAGAGTTTCCTTGCGCACATGAACACGACATCCATCGCCCATCGACTGACCCTGGTGGTCGACAACCCCCAGACACTGCAGAAAGGCAGTCAGCCTCGGCATCTCTTCGATACTGCCGGCGGCACCATCGGCACCCGCAGCGCGGACTGGCTCCTGCACGACCGCTCAGGTCATGTGCAGCCCATTCACTGTGAAATCCGCCACGAGGACGACCGCTTCTTCATCATCGACCGCTGCGGCCAGACACGAGTGAACGACCAGATGGAACCGCTCGGGATGCTCGCCAGCGCCCAGCTGCGTAGCGCCGACAAGATCCATATCGGACCGTATCGCATCATCGTCAACCTCGATGACGAAGCGCACAACCTGCCCGACCCCTCTCGGCATCTGGCGCAGCATGAGGTAGATGAGCTGCTTTCCAGTGCTTCAAAGGACTATCTGGACAGTTTGCCTAACGCAAACGATGACTTGCCGCCAGTGAGCCCCCATGCTCAACCCGTGCCCGGGTGGTCTGAGTTTGAGGCCTTGTCGGAGCCTCAGGCACCGCAAGGCCTGCTCGATCCGCTGCTTGCACTGGAAGAGGCCAGCCGCCCGCATGCAGGGCTGTCGAGCATCAGCTCGTCGCTGGACCATCATCACTACGGGCAGTCAACGCTGGCCGCGCAGGCCGATCTGTCCGCCACCCGCTTCGAAGCCGTTTCCGGCGCCCCTTTGCATACCTCTGGAGACTCCCACATGTCGGGACAAAATACCTCTTCTGCTGCGGTCAATGAATGGATTCAAGGGCACTACGCCCAGGGAGGAGACCCTGCGGGCCTGGTGGCGCCACTGGTCGAGGGCTTGGGTGCACCGGTCGGGGCATTGGATGCGTATGCGGCCCATGCCTTAATGTTCGAGGCCGGCGCAACCCTGGCTGCGTTGATCCGCGGGCTGGACGCATTGAATCAGGCATCGTCTGGTCAACGACTGGGACTGGCCAAGCGTACCTTGCAGCCCATCGAAGACAATCCCTTGCGTCTGGGGCAAAGCTACCCCGACACGGTACGCGCGCTGTTTTCCAGCGAACGCAGTCTGGTTCACCTATCTCCGACTGCGGCAGTCGAAGAATCCCTGGAACAGATCCGACAGCAGCACAGCGCCATGCTCAAGGCGGTGGCTGCGGGCCTGAGCGCGCTCCTCCAGGCGTTCGCGCCCGACCAATTGGAGCGACGGTTTGCCCGCTACCGCACCGGTAAGAGCGAGCAGGCATTGCTGCCAGGTGACGAATCCTGGCAGATGTACCGCCACTACTACGAGGAGTTGAATTCCAGCCGGCAGCAAGGCTTTGACAAGTTGTTCTGGGAAGTCTTCGACCAAGCCTACGACCAAGCGTTGCGGGTGGAGGCGCAATGAGGAGAGCCATTGCGCTGCTGTTCGCCACGGCATTGCTATCCGGCTGCACCACCGTGGGAAACGTGCTCAAGAAAACGGGGCAGGTTCTGATGGACCCGGACATCCAGGTAGGTGCCGCCGATGACCAGCCGACGCAAATCGCGTTGAGCCTTTATGCGGACATGGACGTCAACCCCAATCCGGTCGCGGAACCAGATGTGGACCCGAGGACAGACGAAGCACTCGATGAAGGCCCGTTCGCCATCAATCTGCACAGCGACACCCGAGAAGAACTGGTGCGCAACCTGCGCGCCTTGCTCAATCACTTGCAGGACGAGCCGCCTGTGGTGCCGGCGGCCACGACGGCAATCAGGCAGTCTCCCGCCTTCAAGCTCAATGCGGATCCGACACGGCCTTCGTTTGTCGTGAGCCCAGGCTTCAACGTCTCCCCGGCGGACCCTGTAGCAACATACCGGGCACCATTCCCCGCGCACTGGCGGCTGCGGCATGGGGCGGTTGCTGCGGCCCAAGACCCGGAATCGCAACAGGGAGAGGTTGCCGCGGAAGAGATGGATGGCGTTGCGCTTGGCCAGTACCGCGAAGGGCTGACCCTGGCGCCCGCGCCGGTCCCTAGCGCCCGGGCGTTCGTCAACGCTACACCGGTGGCCTTCCGCGTGATCCAGCTCAAGGATGACTCGCTGCTGGAAAATGCCGACCCCGACCAGGTCCGCCGTGAACCCAAGAAGGCTCTGGGCAGCACCTATCTCACCGCGGACGACTACCTGCTTGTACCTGGGCAGTTCAAGTTCATCAACTACAGCGCCCTGGATGAAGACACCCGCTACGTCGCCGTGGTGGCCGCCTTCCACGCCCCCAATGCCCAGCGCTGGTACGACGTCTTCCGTGTGGAACCCCGTGGGCACAAGTACGCCTTGCTCGTGACCTTGCAGGAAACCCGCGTTGCCATCACCGACGAAAGTTACCGGCCGGCGCAAGCCGCCCGCCACGCCTCCACACCCGCGAGAAAACAACCATGACCACCCGCAACGCCGTTGTCTGGGGCGAGGGGCAATTCGTCAAGCCCCAGCACTTCCAGCAGACCGATCGCTACCTTGAGCACTATGTAAACGTGCGCCTGGGCAGCAAGTACTGGTACGGCTTCGCCGACCTGGAGCTCAATCAGGAGTTCCTCTCCTTCGGCAAGATCGCCATCGTGCGCGCCCGCGGCATCATGCCGGACGGTACCGCCTTCAACATTCCCCACGATCAGCCGCCGCCGGAGCCCCTGTCGATTACCGACGCGGCCTCCGCCAACCAGACGATTTACCTGACCCTGCCACTACGCTCGGACGGCGTATCGGAAGTGCGCTGGCCGGATACCTTCGGCAACGCCCGCTACCTCCACCGCACCGAAGATATCCGCGATACCCACAGCCACCAGGGCAATCACACCCCGATCGCCCTGGCCGTACCCAACCTTCAGCTGGCGCTGGAGCGGGACGACCGCAGCGCCTTCACCGGTCTGGCGCTGGGGCGCATTCTTGACCGGCGGCCCGACGGTAGCCTGCTTCTGGACAGCGATTTCCACATCACAGGCATGTACCTACAAGCCATCCGCCCGCTGGCGCACTTCATGGAGGAAATCGCCGCGCTGATGCATGAACGCGCCAAGAGCATTGCCCAGCGCATCGGTTCGCCGGGGCAGTCTGGCGTGGCCGATGTGACCGACTTCAACCTGCTGCAGGCTCTGAACCGTTGGCAGCACCTGTTTCGGCACCTGGCGCGCGATGCCGATGTACGGCCGGTGGACGCCTACCTGGCTTGCGGACAGGCGTGCGGCGAGCTGACGACCTTCACCGATGAAGGGCGCCTGCCGCAGGACTATCCCGCCTACCAGCATGACAACCCGTATGCCTCGTTCCGCATGCTCGAGGAAACCCTGCGTCGGGTGCTCAGCACTGTGCTGCAGCCGCGTGCGGTCTCCCTACCTCTGGAGAAGCAGGGCTACGGCGTGCTCACGGCGCAGGTGGGCGATCCAAGCTTGCTGCAGAGCGCCGAATTCATCCTGGCGGTGCGCGCGCGCATGCCGCTGGAGCAGATGCGCCAGTTCTTTATCCGCCAGGCGAAGGTTGCGTCGCAACAGGCATTGCAAGAGCTGATCCGCCTGCAACTGCCGGGCATCCCGCTGATGACGCTGCCGGTCGCGCCGCGGCATCTGCCGTTCCACGCCGGCTTTACCTACTTCCAGCTCGACCGCTCGCATCCCAACTGGCAACGCATGATGCCGCAGGGAGCGACCGGCTTCGGGTTCCACATCACAGGCGATTTCCCGGAGCTGGAGTTGCAGTTCTGGGCCATTCGGAGTCAATGAGATGAACACTACCGTGATGGTCGGCAACGACCGTATCGACAGCAATCGCCAGGAACCCTCAGTACTCGGCGTGCCGGACGATTTCCTGCGCACGCCCCGGGAGCCCAGTATCCAGGACCGCGAGCGTGTCCTGTACGACGGGGTGTTCAACATCAATGCCGATGAAGACCTGCAGTTCCAATTGCGTGGCCATAGCATTAACCCCCTGGTGGACGTCGCCCAACCCTTGTTCGGCGTGGTCATGCGCCTGCGTCGCATGCAAGAACTGCCAGAGGCAGACGTCAACCGGCTCTATGAGAACGTGCGCGATCACATCACCGCGCTGTCGGAAGAGGTGCGGCAACTGGGCTACGACGGTGCGACGCAACTATCCTTCCGCTACGCCCTTTGCGCCTTCGTCGACGAAGCGGTGTTTTCCACGCCCTGGGGGGTGGGCTCTCGTTGGAAAACGCGCTCCCTGCTGAGCTACCACCACAACGAAACCTGGGGTGGTGAGAAATTCTTCACGGTGATGGCACGCATGCAGATGGACGTTGCCAAATACCGCGATGTGCTGGAGTTCAAGTACCTCTGCCTGTGCCTGGGCTACCAGGGCAAGTACGGCCAACAACACAACAACAAAGACACGCTCAACGCCATCATCGGCAAGCTGCACGAGCAACTACGCCAGTTGCGCGGCGACGCGCCCGAGCGGCTGACTGATGCGCCGGCCAACATCGCTACGTTGCGCTATCGCCTCGGGCGTCAATGGCCGCTCTGGACTCCCTGGGCGATAGCCGCCGTTGTCATTGCCGGCGCCTATCTGTACTTCTCCATGAAACTCGGCGCCGCTACCCAGATGGTACTGGATTCGCTCGAAAGCATCCTCAAGCTGTGACAGGGCTCGTCACGGCTGAATGGAGGGAAGAAAAACCATGCCTACCCAATTCGATCTGCGCTTCGCCTTCGACCTTGTCGGCAGCGAGACACGCGACGTCTTCGAGGTCGTCGAGTTCGAGTGCCACG
>NZ_JBXAPG010000061.1:0-37554 GCF_058803765.1 Burkholderia sp. GW821-FHT14F03 | reverse complement strand
ACGTGACGGTGCTGTTGGTGGTGCTGAGGCCGGTCGAGAGCGAGCTGATGCCGGTCGACGTCGAGGTGGACAGCGAAACGATGCTGCTGTTGGCCGACGACAGGCCGGTCGACGTCGACGTCGAGAGCGACGTGACGGTGCTGTTGGTGGTGCTGAGGCCGGTCGAGAGCGAGCTGATGCCGGTCGACGTCGAGGTGGACAGCGAAACGATGCTGCTGTTGGCCGACGACAGGCCGGTCGACGTCGACGTCGAGAGCGACGTGACGGTGCTGTTGGTGGTGCTGAGGCCGGTCGAGAGCGAGCTGATGCCGGTCGACGTCGAGGTGGACAGCGAAGCGATGCTGCTGTTGGCCGACGAGAGGCCAGTCGACGTCGACGTCGAGAGCGACGTGACGGTGCTGTTGGTGGTGCTCAGGCCGGTCGAAAGCGAGCTGATGCCGGTCGACGTCGAGGTGGACAGCGAGGTGATCGCGCTGTTGGCCGACGAGAGGCCGGTCGACGTCGAAGTCGACAGCGACGTAACAGTTGAATTCGTCGTATACAACTGCGATCCGTTGATCGCGTCGGTACTGGTAGCGGAAATCGTTCCAGCGGCAAGATTCGTGATTTGCTTGCCGCTGGTGACAGTCACGCCATTCAACGAAATGCCTTGGGGGCCGTACAGGGTGATCGCACCAGCTGCGTTGTTTGCCGTAGACCCAATGATCATGTACGCCTGAGTACCGCTCAAGCCACCGTTGCCATTGTTATTCTCCGATAAGACAACCCCCGTGCCGCCATTGACGCAGGCCCCCTCTCCATTGATTCCGTTGACATTGTTATAGGTTACATTTCCGGTTCCGGATCCCGTAATTGCCGTTGCGGTAGTGTTGGTTCCAGTACAGCTTGCAATGTAACCAGCCCACGACAACGGTGCGGCACTGAGCAAGGCAAGCCCAACCACAGTTGGCCTCAAGATCAACCGAAGCATCGAAGTACGCTCTCCCGGCGCGCGCCGTGAGCGTGACGATTTCCCCTTAGCTGAATCGATTTCAGAAGCAGCCACCCATGCGCCGAGCGACTCATTCCAGATTGTCTTGTATGACTTATTCAAAATATATACCCCTATATAAGAACTATCGGCAGCGCGACCACAGGTGTCGGCTCAAGTCTTGCCGCAAGCAACAACGTTTTAAAGGCTGTACTTTTGCCGTGTGGCTTTCCAAGCCGGCATGGCGGCATAGCGATCAAGCTCACCTCCCCCCTTGCTACAAAGACGCATCATTCGTCACACGCGAAATAACATGTGAACCTGCAACTTACGGGCTTCAGAAAATTCAAATAAATAGAGGTATTTAAAAAATGGGAGCAGCCTTCCGCGTGCGGAATGAGATCGAGGATTTATCTTTAGTCGGATTCGATCGTGCGCTCGGCGGTCTCCATCTCTTTTATGATTCGATTGGATGATATTTATCGACGGATCGCGCAAAGAAAACTTTTGTCACGAAAATTTTTAAAAAATGTAAATTATGACAATCAGTTCAAATTGTCATCTCGCCCCATATATAAGTCATATCGATTGCCCTAATGATTTAAGACTCGACAAAGGCGCGCTTGCCGCAAACCTGGCGGATTTACCAGGGACAGCGTATTGGTGTGAAATAAGGGAGCGAAACCAGGAATTGCCATCGAAACAGTGCGCCTCAAGATGGGGGCTGCGCTGGATGGAAGAAGGATTGGTCAACGGGGCATCTGAATCGCGTCGGGCACGTCAGACTGGGGAGGACAATGAGAATCGCAGGACGCAGCTGACCGAAAGCCGTGCGGAACCCTATGCCCGACTCATCCTTGGCATCGAGGTTCGCCCGTGCCGAGGGGAATGTTTGATGGGTTATGAGGTGAAACGTACTTCGACGAATCTATTACCGTCATGCCTATAGGCAGGCGAGATTCCGGCCGATAACCGCGCCGCTGGCCAATGCGCGAGTAGAGCCCTTCTCTCGCAGCGATCGGCCTAACGAGGCTCTTCGATGCCTTTCCGAGACCATGTCACGCTGCGAACGCGGCCCGCCCGATCGGCGAATTGAATCAACCGGGGGGCGCTGATCCGACCCGATCAGAAATTATTTATTTCAAATTGCTTTCGATCCTTGTCGCGAATCCAGTCGGGTGCGCGCCCTGATCCCGACCACGTGGCGCCGCTGACCGGGTCGAAGTAGCGGACCCGTCGCTTGGTCGCGCGCCGGAGGATTTCCGCAGGGAAAATATCTTCCGGCAGGAAACTAAACTCTCGAATGCAATACTGAATTTCCTGCAGAATGGCCTCCGCCGCGATCCGGCGCTCTTCGGCAAACTGCGACTCCAGTTTAGATTTCTGCTCTAGGTATTGTCGATAGGATTCCATGCTGCATGCTCGCGGTTATCTGATTTCCGATGGCCAGAACAGGCAGACGCCGACATCTTGTACTTCATGCTCCCCGGTCACGGGACGCTTGCCCTGCCCTTCACGATGCCGCATGGCGCACCGGCAATCTGTACGACGAGAACATGACTTCCAACATGCCTCATCGTACGAGCAAGCTCGAACGACAAGAATGGTCAACATCAAACCCTTAAATTCATGGCAACAACCTTTAGACCACAGGCTATAGGCATGACCGTCGCCAATTGAAAACATTTGTCACATCGAGATGTACAGAATAAGAATATGGCTTTCATTCAGAAATGTTGACAAATCATGCCGTGAAAAGTGCGATTCTTCAGCGCGTACCACATGGTCAAATGATTTGAAATTATTTGAAACAATTTCCCGGCAAGAGCGGTTCATCTTGCCGGAGGAATGAATCGACACTTATGCAAACCAGTTTTTGCAAATCTGTGCAACCCGAAGGAAAGCGGTCGCAATGAGAATACTGTCCCTTGATGATGAGCCATCACAGGCACAACTTATCCGCGAGACGTTGATCACCGAAGGATTTGATGTACGGAGCGCTGTCGCCAGCGCCGAAGCCATACGTTTCCTCGAAACCGACATCTTCGATCTGGTCGTGCTTGACTGGAACCTGCCGGACATGTCCGGGCTGGAGGTGCTCGCCTGGATCCGCGCCCGGGTCGGCAGAGACCTTCCCGTGCTGTTCCTGACCAACCGGGTGCGCGAGGACCAGCTCGTCGTCGCGCTCGAGGCTGGCGCCGACGACTACATGGTCAAGCCGGTCCGGCGGAATGAGCTGGTTGCGCGAGTCCGCGCCCTGCTGCGACGCGCCTATCCCGTCACTTCGGCGCCCATGTCGCTCGAAGTGGGCCGTTATCGGCTCGATATTGCAGGCGGAACCGTGTTCCTGGACGGCGAGCCGATCAAGCTGACCTTCCGGGAGTTCGGCATTGCCGTCGCGTTATTCCAGAATTGCGGCCGCGTGATGCCGCGAGAGCGTTTGATCAAATCGATCTGGGGCCGCGACTCCGATCAGATATCACGCACGCTCGACACGCACATCTATCGCGTGCGCACCAAGCTCCACCTCGGCCCGCAAAACGGCGTCCGGCTCCGCGCTGTCTACAATCATGGATACCGGCTGGAGCTGCTCGATGCAAAGGAATCGGAGAGCGTCGAGTAGACCCTCCGCGGGCCCCCGCCGCCAGGCAGGTTGCATGAGCGATCCAGTCGCGGGAACGGAACGGGAGGCTAGCTGCAGCACACCAATGTGCTGCTTGGCGCGCTGATCGCGCCGAACGGTTCGCCGGACATCATCTATCGCGCCTGGTGCGCGGCGCGCTTCGGGCTGGTGATCTGAAAGCGCGGAAATCTGACGATTCGCCCTGCTTGGCCGAGGGCCGCCACATGGTCGATCCCGAGTCTCGCGAGCGCGTCGGTGCTAGACTTTCTGGATACTTGAATATCGACGTCGATACGTAGCAGTACCGCTCGCACGATCGCGAAAGCGTCATTGGGCTATGCGCCCCTATCGAACCCACGCATACGCACTCTCATTCATGTCCCTGTTCCTGACCGCATATGCCATGCATCAAGCCGGGCGTTTCCAGGAGGCTGCCGACGGCTATCTCCAGGTGCTCGCGCACGAACCTGAGCACGCCGATGCGCTGCATCTGCTCGGCCTGCTACGCTCCGACGCGGGCGATTTGGCCGGTGGCGAGGCATTGATGCGTCGGGCACTGGCGCAGAGCGAAGCCCCTGTCTATCTCGTCAACCTCGGCAATCTGCTCTTGAAGCAAGCCCGTCTCGAAGAGGCCGAAGCAATGTGCCGCCGCGCAGTCGAACTGGGGCCTTGCTACATGCGGGGGTACTACACCCTCGGTAACGTGTTGATGGAGCGTCAGCGCTTCGTCGAAGCGGAAGCGGCATTTCTGCGCGCACTCGAAATCGATCCCCACGCGACCGGCGTGATGAACAATCTCGGCACGATCTACGTGCGCGACAAACGGTTTTCCGACGCGGACGCGGTGTTTCGACGGGCGCTCGAAGTCGATCCGCACTTGGTGCACACGCACTACAACCTCGGCCTGCTGATGTTGCGCACCGATCGCCCTGATGAAGCAGAACCGGCCTTGCGCCAGGCACTCGTGATCGATCCCGCGCATGTCGACGCGCGCAACAATCTCGGTACGGCACTCAGACTGCTCGAGCGGCCAGCACAAGCCGAGGCGGCGTACCACGAAGTGCTCGGGTGCAGGCCGGATTTCGCCGATGCGCACTGGAACCTCGCGATCCTGCTGCTCGCCCAGGGGCGCTACGAGGAGGGTTGGCCGCACGGTGAGTTTCGTTACCGTGCGGGCAGAACGACGCGCGCCGATGCCTCGGTCCCGCAGCTCCACTACCCGCAATGGCAGGGGCAGGCGCTGATCGGCAAGTCGCTCGCAATCTGGCCTGAGCAGGGCTATGGCGACTACCTTCAGTTCGTGCGCTATGTGCCGCTGCTGAAGGCACGAGGTGTAAAGCATCTCACCTTGATTTGCCCGGAACCGCTCGCAGCGCTGCTCGCGACGGTCGATGGAGTGGACGAGGTCACGACGTCGCTCAAGCCTGCGCGCACCTACGACTACTGGTCGTTCTTCATGAGCCTGCCGCTGTATCTCGGTACGACGGTCGACACGATCCCCGCGTCGCTGCCATATCTGCGCGCACCACCGGCGCGACTCGAGCGTTGGCGCAACCGTTTGCCCGCCGAAGGCTTCAAGGTGGGGCTCGTCTGGCGAGGCTTCACGGGACATCAGAACGACGACGCCCGCTCGTTGCCGGGCCTTATGACGCTTGCGCCGTTATGGTCGGTGCCGGGCGTGCGTTTCATCAGCCTGCAGAAGGGCGCGGCAGAGGAAGAAGCCGCTCGCGCGCCTGCGCATCTGCCTGTCATGCCGGTCGGGCCGGACCTCGCGGACTTTGCGGACACGGCAGCCGTGATCGCCCAACTGGATCTGGTCATCACCGTCGATACCGCCGTCGCCCATCTGGCGGGTGCGCTCGGCAAATCGTGCTGGGTGCTGCTGTCGAAATACTGGACCGACTGGCGTTGGATGCAGTCGCGCAGCGATTCGCCGTGGTATCCGCAGGCGCTGCGTCTGTTTCGGCAGAGCCGTCCCGGCGACTGGGACGAGGTCGTGCGGCAGGTCGTCGCGGCGCTCGACAGCCGGGTCGCGCAGGCACAAGCGGGTTCTCGCAATGAGTCTGCATGATGCGTGTTCACACGCATCATGAACCGGAGCGGATGCCAGTCCGATCAATGGCCGCTGCCGCTCACGTCGCGGCCTTGTAGGCGGGCAGCTTGTCGCCCAGCCGCGCTCCCATCTCGGCGCCGAGCGCCTGCAGCGCATTCAGCGGGCGCACCATCACCTCGAATTCGGCGATCTTGCCGTGCGCGTCGAAGCGGATGAAATCGACGCCCTTGAGCTTGCGTTCGCCCACCCGTGCGCTGAATTCGAGAACGACGCTGAGCCCGTCGTCGCTCACCAGTTGGCGATGGTAGGCAAAATCCTCGAGCACGCGGATGACGGTATTCAATGCAAGTGTCAGCGCCGCGGCCGACTGGTAAGCCGAAAAAGCCATGGGCGAGCGAAACTCCGCGCCGGGGGCGACGATCGATGCCAACTCGCTCAAATCTTGCTGCTCGACCATCCGATGCCACAGATTCAGCGAATCGACCACGGCCGGATGAAGGTGTTTCGGTGGCTGCATGCTCCTCTCCCAGATAGGCCGCCCGTCAGCGGCGATTTTCATTTGATCGGATCAGGCGGGTCCATGCGTCGAGACGCGGGCGTCAAGCCGCACCCGGCTGTTCCATGCGCCGGGTCGCGAGCGAAATGCTCAACGCCAATCCCACCAGCACGATCGTCGCGCCGGCGAAAATCAACGTGGCCCGTTCGATGCCGACTTTTTGCACCGCCACGCCGAGTGCGATCACCGGCAGCGAAATGGCGACGTAGAGCACGACGAAGAACAGCGACGTCACTTCGGCGCGCCGGTCCGGCGGAGCAGCCGTGGCGATCTCGCTCAAGCCGGACCGCAGCGAAATGCCCTGCCCGATTCCGGCCAGCACGCTTCCGACCAGCAACGCGTCCAGCGAGCTTTCCCGCACGCTGAGCGCGATGGCCAGCAAGCCGCCGATCAGCCCGGCGCATCCGGCCAGCAAGCGCCAGCGCGCGGCGATCCGCGCCTGCGCGATCTGCCCGATGGTGGAGCACACGAACACGAGAAACACGATCGCGCCGATCAGCACGCCGTTGTGAAGATGCAGGGAGGCGCGGATCAGTTGCGGCGCGACCGCGGCGAAAAAGCCGACGACGGCAAATCCGGCGAAGCCGGCCATGGCCGCGGGAATGAAAACCGGTCGCACGGCATCGGGAAGCGAAAGGCGCTGCAGGCCGAGCTTCCTGCGCGCGGGCAAGCGTGCGGTCTCGGGCACCAGGCACACGCCCACCGCCGCGACACCTACGAGCAGCAGATGGGCTGCATACGGCAGGCGCATCGGCCACGGGAGCCATTCGACCAGCATGCCGCCGAGCAGCGGGCCGCAGCCCAGGCCGAGCATGTTGGAGGCAGTCGCCGCCAGGGTCGCATGCGTGCGCCACGCGGGCGGCGTCGCTTCGATCACCGCTACCGTGGCGGTGCCGGTGAAGAGCCCGGCGGACAGGCCCGACAGGAACCGCGCGAGCATCAGTGTCGACACGCCGTCGCTCAGCAGGAACACGACGGACGACAAGGCCGAGGCAAGCAGCCCGGCAAGCAGCATGCGCCGCCGTCCCAGTTGATCGGACCAGTTGCCGACCGTGAGTAGCGCGCCCAGCACGCCGGCCGCATACACGGCGTAGATCGTCGTGACGAGGGTGGGCGTCAGCCCATAATGGTGTTGATAGTGCCCGTAGATCGCGGTCGGCAACGTGGTTCCGCTCATGTTGATCGCGAACGCCGCGATCAACATCGCGAATGCGCCCGCCGGATGCCGGGCATGAAAAGTCGATGTCATCACTCTCTCGTCTATCGTCTATCGTGGAATGCGCATTCGAGGGACTGCGTGGCGAGCCGCGCCGGGTGACGCGCGATGACATGGCCGCACGCGCGCGGTCATGCCTCGATGATTTTCAGCAACGGATACGGCGCATCGTTATTCTGTTTCTGCGGTGCGCAATCGGGCGGGACGCGCGCGGGTGAATCGCCGCGCAAGCCGTCGCGTATCGCGTGGAGCGACAGCATGCCATATCGACTTCTTTCCGGATAGCGCATGCGCGTCGTTCACCCGTGCCGGGTGCGGCTGCCGGCACGGCCTCCGCGCCGTCCCGTCTTTAGAGCAAGCATTCGGGTTTATCGGACGAAGTGCGCATAGGCGTCGTTGCGCGCGACGTCGCGTCGCCGGTTGGCGGCGATATCGGCCTGATTCATGGGCGGCGACGGATACGTTTGCTTCATGTCCTGCGGCAGCCTGGCATCCAGAAATGCCTGATAAAGCTCCGCCCTCACTTGTTCCCGCGTGAGCGCGCTCTGCGTTTCCGCGAATGCGGAAGTCATCGCGCAAGCCATCACGCATATGGACAACACGGTATTGATACGCATCGCTTCCTCTCGTTCGCACGACGGTGCGCGCCGGTTTGCAAGCCGGCGCGCACCGCGACCTTGTTTCGCCCGCCCGCTCACCGATCGGTCGCCTGCTCCGCGACATCGGCCGCCAGGAGGGCCTTCACGTCCGGCGCCTCGACCAGCCAATCCGCTACCTTGGCGCGCTAGGCGCGGTGCGCGTCGATCGCGGCTTCGTCCCGACAGGTTTCGAACAGGTGAAATCCCGGTTGTCCGTCCGCCTGCCGGAACAGGTCGTAGCGAAGATTGCCCGGTTCGGCGCGGGTCGCCGTCACCATGCGCCGGAGTTCAGCCTCGACCGCGGCTGCATGTTCCGGCTTCGGGATCAGGCTGACGAAGAGATGGATGCGCATGGATGGGCTTCCTCACGCGGTGCGCCGGGCCTCAGGCGTCAGCCACCTTGATGACGAGCTTGCCGAAGTTCTCGCCTTCGAGCAGGCCGATCAAAGCGTGCGGCGCCTGTTCGAGGTCGTCGACGACATCCTCGCGCAGCGTGACCCTGCCGGCCTCCGCCCACTCGCCCATTTCCCGGAGAAATGCCGCGTAGCCGCTCGCGTAGTGGTCGAGGATGATGAAGCCCTGCATGCGGACCCGCTTCGCGAGCAGCACGCCCGCGAGCAACGGCAAACGGTCCGGCCCCGGCGGCAGCGCGCTGGCGTTGTAGTGCGCGATGAGGCCGCAAACCGGCACGCGCGCGCCGGCATTGAGCAAGGGCAGGACGGCGTCGAACACCGCGCCGCCAACGTTCTCGAAGTACACGTCGATGCCGTCGGGACACGCCTTCGCGAGTTGGTCGGCAAAATCCGGCGCGCGGCGGTCGATGCAGGCATCGAAGCCCAGTGTCTCGGTCACGTAGCGGCACTTGTCGGCGCCGCCCGCGATGCCGATCACCCGGCACCCTTTCAGCCGGGCGATCTGTCCGACCACGGAGCCCACGGCGCCGCTCGCGGCCGCGACGACCACGGTCTCGCCCGCTTTCGGCTCGCCGATATTCAACAAGCCGTGATACGCGGTGAACCCCGGCATGCCCAGCACGCCCAGCGCGTGCGACGGATGCGCGACGTCCCGGCCGAGCGGCATCAGGTCGGCGCCGTTCGACACGGCGTAATCCTGCCATCCGCTTGCGCCGAGCACGAGATCGCCGGCCGCGAACCGCGCGTGATTCGACGCGACGACCCGGCTGACGGTCCCGCCCACCATCACGTCGCCCAGCTCGACGGGCGGCGCATACGACGGCGCATCGCTCATGCGGCCGCGCATGTACGGATCGAGCGACAGATAGAGCGTGCGCAGCAGCACTTCGCCGTCGCGCGGCGTCGGCACCTCATGGGTTTCGAGACGGAAGTCGTGCGGCGTCGGCGCGCCGGACGGACGGGCGGCCAGTACGATGCGGCGGTTGATGGATTCGATTTGCGGCATACATGCCCTCTTCGATGAGACGATGGCTTGCGATGGGTTACAACGCGCCTTCCAGCACGCGTCGACTGACGTCGAGCGTGACATCCTTGTGCTCGCCCAGTTGCGTCATGCCGTGTTCGCCGAGCTGCGCGACGAGTTGGTCGATTGCCTCTGCACCAACGCCGTAATCGACCAGGCGCGTCTTCACGTCGAGGCGTTCGAAAAACGCGCGCGTCGCGTCGATCGCCGCATCGATGCGCGCGTCTTCCGTGCCGTCGGTGATGTTCCATACGCGCGCCGCGTACTGGAGCAGCTTCGCGCGCTTGCTGTCGCGCCGCACCTGCAGCATCGAGGGCAGCACGATCGCGAGCGTGCGCGCGTGATCGATGTCGTAGCGCGCGGTCAGCTCGTGGCCTACCATGTGCGTCGCCCAGTCCTGCGGCACGCCCGCGCCGATCAGGCCGTTCAGGGCGAGCGTCGCGACCCACATCAGGTTGGCCCGCACCGCATAGTCGTGCGGCTCGGCCAGCGCTTTCGGGCCGATCTCGATCAAGGTCTGCAGCAGGCCCTCCGCGAAGCGGTCCTGCGCGAGGCCGTCGGCGGGATAGGTCAGGTATTGCTCGACGATATGCGTGAACGCGTCGACGACGCCGTTCGCGATCTGCCGCGCCGGCAAGGTGTAGGTTTTGGTCGGATCGAGAATCGAGAACGCCGGGAACACGTGCTCGCTGCGAAACGCCAGTTTCGCGTGGGTCGCGCGGCGCGTGATCACGCCGCCGCTGTTCATTTCGGAGCCGGTCGCGGGTAGCGTCAGCACGCTGCCGAACGGCAGTGCGTCGCGCACGTTCGCGCCATGCGTTTCCAGGATCTGCCACGGTTCGCCATCGAACAGCGCAGCGGCGGCGACGAACTTCGTGCCGTCGATCACCGAGCCGCCGCCGACCGCGAGCAGGAACGCGATGCGCTTCGCCTTCACCTGCTCGACCGCCTTCATCAGCGTCTCGTAGGTCGGATTCGGCTCAATGCCGCCGAACGTTTCGACCTCGCGCGCACCGAGCGCGGCGCGCACTTCGTCCAGCGTGCCGGTCTTTTGCGCACTCGCGCCGCCGTACAGCACGAGAACGCGGGCGTCGCGAGGAATCAGTTCGTCGAGGCGGGCCACCGTGTTCTCGCCGAAGAGGATGCGCGTGGGGTTGTAGTAGCTGAAATTCTGCATCGTGCGTTCCGAGATATTAGACCAGTCGTCTAGTTTGGCGATCAAAAAAAGATACGCGTGAGCGTATCGAAGTACGTGTGTGTCCTACTGGCGGCGTTCTCGAGGGCGCCGGATTGGACGCCGACCGGCAAGCCGCCGCCCTGCTCTTTCCCTAGTGCCCGGGAAGTCGCAGCATCCGCCGGGTCGTCTTCATGGCGGTCTGCAATGCCGAGCCGTCGCGGCGCATCTTTTCCAGCAAGGTCGCGCCCAGCCACAGTTCGTAGAGCATCACGGCGGTTTCCCGTGGCTCGATGTCGACCGTGAGCGAACCGTCTTCGAGCGCGGCGGCCAGGCAGGCGGCAAGCCGATCGACAATACGGTCGGTGCCGCGCTTCAGCGCGACGCGCATGGCCTCGGACAGGTCGCACACTTCCGCGCCCAGCTTGACCGCGAGACATTTTCCTTCGGGATCCTTGCCCTCCTGCATCGCCTGCCAGGTGCTCCAGTAGCGCATGAAGCGCACCGCGGCGGGCTGGGCATCGGGTTTGAACAGGCGGTCGATATGCTCGATGTAATCGGCAAAGTACGATTCGAGAATGGCTTCGCCGAACGCCTCTTTCGAGCCGAAGTAGTGATAGAACGAGCCCTTCGGCACGCCCGCGGCGGCCAGGATCTCGTTCAGACCCACGCCCGAGAACCCCTTGCAGAGCATGATGGGCTTGGCGGTGTCGAGGATGTGTTGCCGCACGTCGGCGGCGGTGCTTGCGCTCATGCCGCGGATGATAGCATCGAATTAGACCGGTCGTCTAAATGAATGGGCGGGGTTTCGCTTCACCGGGTTCGCGGCGGGCTCGATTGCGAGGCCGCCGCTCCGGTCGTGACGCCCGGCGATGCCCGCATGCGCGCGGACAACCGACTCAGGCCGCGACTTCCGCGATCCGCGTGGGCGCGGTATCGACTGCCGTCTCGTTCAAGCGCCGGTATCGCGCGAGCGCCCACAGCGGGAAGTACGCGGTGTAGCCGTGGTACTTCAGATAGAAGATGCGCGGGAAGCCCGGCGCGTTGTGCGAACGATGCCACCAGAAACCGTCGTCCTGCTGCACGGACAGCAGATAGGCCACCCCGCGCCGCACCGATTCCGACTGGCCGTCGCCGAACGCCATCTGCGCGAGCAGCGCCCATGCGGTGCAGTTCGACGTGCTTTCGCCGCCGTTCGTGCCGGCGAGCGTCGGATCGCTATAGCTGTCGTTCGTCTCGCCCCAGCCGCCGTCGGCATGCTGCCGCGCGCGCAACCACGCGAGCGCGCGTGCGATGTACGGTTGCGACGGGGCCTCGCCCGCCAGCGCGAGCCCGGCCAGCACGCTCCAGGTGCCGTACAGGTAGTTCGTGCCCCAGCGTCCCCACCAGCTTCCGTCCGGCTGCTGCGTCCGCTTGATGTACGCGATGCAATCGCGGATCACCGCGCGGTCGCCCCGCTGCCCCACCACGCCCAGGCACAGCAGCACGCGGCCGGAGACGTCCTCGGTCGGCGGATCCAGCAGCGCGCCGTGATCGGCGAACGGGATCGCGTTCAGATAGAGCCGGTCGCAATCCGCATCGAACGCGGCGAAGCCGCCGTTGCGCGACTGCAGGCCACGGATCCAGTCGAGCGAGCGCGCCACGCGCGCGGCGTACGGATCCGTGCCCGTCACCCGTTGCTGCGCGCGGCCGCGCCGATGCAGCATCGCGGCCACGACAGCGGTGTCGTCGATGTCGGGGTAGTACGGATTCGCGTACTGGAACGCCCAGCCGCCGGGCGGCGTGTCGGGCTGCGCATTCTCGATCCAGTCGCCGTCCAGCCCATCGACCTGGCGCATCGCGAGCCAGTCGTATGCCCGCGTGATCCGCTGACGCGTCGCGCGCACCGCCTCGGGCGTATCCGTCACCACGCATGCCTGTTCGAGCGCCATCGTGCTCCACGCGGTATCCCACACGGGCGACAGGCAGGGTTGGCAGTACACGCTGCCGTCCGCACGCGTGACGAGCAGCTTTTGCAACGCCGCCTCGCAGTCGCGCCGCAGCGGATGATCGTCGGGATAGCCGAGCACCTGCATCATCTCGTATGCATAGACGATCGGCGGGAAGATCCCGCCGAGCCCGTCCTCGCCGTTCATCCGTTCCGCGCACCAGGTTTCGGCGTGGCGAATCGCGCGCGCGCGCAGGCGGCGCGGGATCAGCGGTTCGAGGTGGCGCACCACGCGGTCGAGCGCGAGGAAGGCGCGGCGCGCGCCCCCTGCCTTCGGAAAATAACTGCGCTCCTGGTCGGGCGGCGTCACGAACAGTTCGGCGACCGAAATGCCGCGCGGGTTGCGCGCGCGGGCCTTGAGCGAGCACAGCACGAGGAGCGGCACCATGGTCGTGCGCGCCCAGTAGGCGACCTTGTACATCGAGATCGGCACCCACTTCGGGAACAGCACGAATTCGATCGGCATGAACGGCGTGGCGCGCCACGGCACCTGGCCGAAGGTGGCGAGCAGGATCCGCGTGAACACATTCGACTTCGCCGCGCCGCCCAGGCCGAGGATCGTCTCTCTTGCACGCGCCATGTGCGGCGCGTCCTCGGCATCCCCCGCCGCCTTCAGCGCGAAATACGCCTTGACGCTGCATGACACGTCGGGCGCACCGTCGACGTACAGGGCCCACCCGCCGTGCGTGTCGAGCCGCTGCGTGGCGCGCAGGTAGCGCGCCATCTTCTCCTGCAACGCATCGTCGATCCTGTCCATGAAATGCATCATCAGGATGTATTCGGCGGTGATCGTCGCATCGGATTCCAGTTCGAAACACCAACTGCCATCGGCTTGCTGGCGGCGGACGAGCGCGTCGCGGCCGCGCACGATCGCGGCGTCGAGTGCGGGAAGCTGGGGGGAAAGGTGCGGATTCATGCGCGCATCATACCATCCGGACGGATTGTTTTATGTCGAGGCCTGGGTGCTAAGATGGCGCATGGCCAATACTCCCCGCGCCACCCGTCGCCCTCCCGCGGCCCGGGCCGCGCCGCAACCCGCTTCCCCTCCCTCGCCGCCGGCGTCCGGCAGCCGGCGCAAGAAGGCGCCCGCGCAGGTGCGCGCGAAACTGCTGCAGGCCGCGTCCGATCTCGCGCGCGAGCATGGCGCGCAGGCGGTCACGCTCGACGCGGTCGCCGAGCGCGCGGCGGTCAGCAAGGGCGGCCTGCAATACCACTTCCGCAGCAAGCAGGCCCTGCTCGACGCCTTGTTCGAACAGACCATCATCGGTTTCCAGCGGCGCGTCGCCGAGCGCGCGGCGGCGGATCCGATGCCGTCCGGCGCCCAGGCGCGGGCCTACCTGCACGTGAGCGTCGACGAAGAGGACCCGATCGCCGATGGCGATGTGCTGCGCGTGCTGGTCGCCTCGATGATGAGCGATCCCGACGTTCGCGCGCGCTGGTCGGCGCCGTTGCGCGATGGCCTGCAACCCGATCAGCTGCCGCTCGCGCAGGCCGCGATCGCGATGATCTGCCGCCTTGCGGCCGACGGCTTGTGGTTCGCCGACGTCCTCGGCTATCAGTCGATGTCGCGCGCGCTGCGCGACGAAGTCGTGCGCCAGCTGGATCAGATGACGCGCATGCCGCCGCCGGCCGCGCCCGATCCAGGCTGAGAACAGCAGGCCCGGTTTATTCGATGCCCGCAAAGACAGCGGGCCGAACCGCGTTTCGCGATCCGGCCCGCCGCCGCGCGCGACGTGCTTAGCGCGCGAAGTCGGGGGTGCTCTGGATGAACGTGTTCAGCTTGGCGATGTCGACGCTGCCGAAGCCCGTGACCGGATCCCAGCCCGCCTTCGCCTTATACCCATAGCCGCCGCTGCCGTTGTTGCCGGACGTGACGTCGTGCAGCACCGCGGCGTTCGACGGGAAGTACTCGTAGATGCTCGCCGCGGGGAAGCCGAGCGCATTGCCGTTCGCCGATTGCAGGCGCGCCCAGATGCCGGTGAAGATCGGCGCGGCGAGGCTCGTGCCGCCCTCGTTGTTCAGGTAGCCGGCGCCCCACAGCGTATCGGACGTCTTGCCGTTCAGCACCAGGATCGCGCCTGTCCGCAGGTCTGCGTCGAAGCCGATGTCCGGCAGCGCGCGGGTGGTCGAGCCGGTCAGGCTCGACGGCTGCCATGCCGGCGCGCGCTCGTACTTGCTGAAGCCTCCGCCTGTCGACCACACCGTCCCCGGCTCCCAGCTCGGGTCGTTCCAGACGATCTCGCTGTTGTACGCGTTGTTCGACGTGTTGGTGAACAGCGTCGTGCCGCCGACCGCGATCACGTACGGCGACGTCGCGGGTTCGCTGACGGTGTAGGTCGACCGGGACGGGGCGCCACCCGCGCACTCGTACGCGCCGTGGTCGCCCGCCGACACCGAGAAGGTCTGCCCCTGGGCCACCGCCTGCTTGAAGATCGTGTTGTCCGTCGCCTGTGATCCTGCGCTGTGCGCGGAGGCCTCGCATACGCCGAGCGATACGTTGATCACCTTCGCGACGTTGTCGGTCACCGCCTTGTTGTACGCCGCGGTGATCGCCGCCAGCGACATCGACGGCGCGTCGTAGAACACGATCTGCTGCACGCTGCCGCCCGCCGCGCCGACGATCGACTGGCTGTCGAGATTCCACTCGGTGGTCCATTTCGTGTCGGTATACGAACTGCCGGACGAGCCGGTCTTCACGACCGAGGTGCTGATCGTGCCGAGCGCATTGTTCGCGGCGAAGGTGCCGAGGTCCGCGAGGGTCTGCGTGAGATCGCCTTCGGTGATGATCCCGACCGTCGTCTGCGCGGCGCTCGGCGTGCTCGCGCCGCCGTAGATCGACGAGAATTCGACCGGATTGTGCGGCACCGCGGACGCGCCGGCCGGAATCGTCAGGTTGCTCGTATTGCCTTGTGGCTTGCTGGTCGCGCCGGTATGCATGACTTCCACGTTCTGCAGGCCGAGCACCGCGCTCACCACCCCGCCGATCGCGTTCGGCACCTGGGCGGCGTCGGTGTTCGCATAGACGCTGCGGCCGTCCTTGTTGAAGCGCTTGAGCGAGGTCCGGAACGCCGACTTGACGGTGGCGGCCGTACCCGAGGCGGACACGAGCAGCCGGTTCGGCGCGACGACGACATTGACGAAGCCGGCCTTGCGCAGGTGCGCGACGACGGCGGCCACCTGTTGCTCGGTCGGCGCATAGCGCGCCGCGAACTGCTCGGGTGTCAGGTATTGACGGTACCGGGGCGACCCGGGCGTGTGCAGGTCGTGCAGGAAGGTGTCGAGTTGGCCCTCGTCGCGCAGGTTCAGGCCGAGCACGACGTCGATCGATTCGCCGGGCGCCAGCTCGACCGCGGCGGCCGCCGCGCTTGCCGCGGCGCCGCCAGCCGCCCTGCTGTTCTGGTTGATTTGGACCAGCGGCAGGAAGCCCTTGGTGCGGGTTTCCGTCCAGCCGGCATCGGCCGCATGCGCGCTCGACGTGCCAAAGGCCGCCGTCGCGGCGGCCGCGAGCGCGAGGATCGATAGGTGCCTGTGTGTCTTGTTCGAAATACGTTTCATCTGAATTACCCTCTCGGTTAATGATCACATGTCACGAACGACGTCTTGCCCGGATGCGTATCGACGCACTCCGTTGCCGCGCGGCGCCCTTCACTTCCCCTCACGTTCGCCGCGCTTGCCTCGTCGGCCGGCACGCCTGCCGGCCGGGTGGGTTGCCACCATATTGATTCGCAGTCCTTTGTTTATAAAATCAGAATGCGCGATACCTCCGCCACGATGAAAAATGGCGGATCCCGAAAAATCGATGCGTTATCCTACATATTGAGAAAACGGCTCGCGCGCAAAGATGGCCCCTGCGCGAACGAAGTGCCTCGAAGATTGCTGTTCTGCAGCACAACAGGCCGTCTCGACCGGTGTGCGGCAAGTGGCCCTACAAAAAAGAAAGGCAGCTGTTTGAATACTGATTGCTTTGTTTGCAATCCGTCAGATTGCATGCGGCCAACAATATCAAGAACAAAATCCGGTCGTCAAACTTTTTTTGATGGAATCTAATTAATTTAAATAGCCATGGAAGAAAGCAAATAGTAATAATAAAATGCTTTTGTAATATTCGGGCGCCGTTAGGCAATCGAGGACCGTGCGCATAGATCCCTGCCCTGTTGGCAAGAATGCGTCGGTCATGCAGGACTATCGAGGAAAGGGCACTTCGAGGGCCGCTTCGAACGAGCGGCCGCGTGGCGGATGCTGGGCCCGGCGGCGCTCGCTTACCGCGCGCGCGGGTTCGTTGACTTGCTTCATATGTCGAACGTATGGCACCGCTTCAGTTCGATCCAGATCATGCCTTCACGCAAGCCCGCGACCATCGCGTCGCGTTCGCTCGCGAAGGTCTCGGCGTGTTGGAATTCACGTTTGAACATCGTGTCCTGGAGCCGGTGCGCGACCCGGATCCAGCAAGCGAAGCGGCCGTCGTCGCGACGCGATGTCGCCACGTCGACTTCCCAGTCGCCGTCATGAATTTCGCCATGCATCGTCATCACCCGCTCCCGTCGGCATCGGCCGCGGCGCACCGGCCGCCGCCGACATCCTGTCGACCTATGCGGCGCGTTCGCCGCGCACCATCAGCACCGGGCACGCCGAGACGCGCAGGAAGCGCTCTGCGACACTGCCCAGCACCGCCCGCTTCACTCCGCGCCGGCCGTGCGTGCCGAGCACCACGAGATCCGCGTCGAGTTCCTGCGCACCGCGTGCGATGCGTTCGGCGATTTCCTCGTCGAGCAGATCGGTTTCGAGCAGCAGGCCTTCTCCCGCGACGCCGGCCTCGCGCATCGCGCGCTCGGCCTCGCCGAGCACCCGGACACCCTCGTCGCGGGATGCCGCGAGCAACGCATCCGGATCGAAGTGGCTCGCATAGCTGAACAATGCCGAGCGATCGACGATATAGACCGCATCCAGCCGGCCGCCCGTCGCGACCGCGAGCCGGATCGCCTCGCGCAGTCCCCGCTGCGCCACTTCGCTCCCGTCGAGCGCCACCATGATTTTCTTGTACATGACATTCCCTCATCCGTATGAACATGCGCGCGGCATGCAGGTAAGCAACCGGTCGCGCACAGTGTTCATCATCAAGGGTTCCGCCGCCGCGGCGTTGATGCCCGTCAATGGCCGTGCGGCGCCGCTTACGAAGTCAGCGCGATCCGGCCGTCGACCGAGCCGCTGCGCAGCGCGGCGAACGCCTCGTTGATGCGGTCGAACCGCTCATGGTGGATGCGCGCGCGCACCTTGCCTTCGGCGGCGAAGTCGAGCGACGCCTGCAGGTCGCGCCGCGTGCCGACGATCAAGCCGCGCACGGTGATGCCGTTCAGCACGGTGGAGAAGATCGGCAGCGGAAACCCGCCGGGCGGCAAGCCGTTCAGCGCGACGGTTCCGCCGCGCCGCACCATGCCGCGCGCCTGGGCGAATGCGCCGCGCGACACCGCCGTCACCAGTACGCCGAGCGCCCGGCGAATCGCCTCGGCGGGATCTTCGCGCGCGGCATCGACGACCAGTTCGGCGCCCAGCTGCCGAGCGAGTTCGCGCTTCTCCGGGGCGACATCGACGGCGGCCACGTGCAGTCCCATCGCCACCGCGTATTGCATCGCAACATGCCCGAGCCCGCCGATCCCGGAAATGGCGAGCCATTGCCCGGGCCGGGTGTCCGTGACGCGGTGCCTTTGCAGACGGTCACGCCGGCGCACAGGATCGGCGCGATCTCGTCGAGGCCGACCATATCGGGCAGCCGTCCCACGTAGTCGGGGTCGGCCAGCACGTATTCCGCATAATTGCCGTTGACCGAATAGCCGGTGTTCTGCTGCGCGTGGCACAGCGTTTCCCAGCCGGTCTGGCAGTATTCGCGGTGCCCGCAGACCGTGTACAGCCACGGCACGCCGACCCGGTCGCCCCCCTTCAGATGCCGCACGCCCGCGCCCTCGTGGCCCGGGATGAACGGCAGCGTCGGCTTGACGGGCCAATCGCCGTCGGCCGCATGCAGATCGGTATGGCAGACGCCGGACGCCTTGATGTTGACGAGGATCTGGCCGGGGCCGGGCGTGGGCACCGGCACCGCTTCGATCCGCACCGGTTCGCCGAATGCATGCACCACCGCCGCCTGCATGTACTGCCCATGTGTCGCCCCAGTCAGTCGAGGATGGGGCCCAGTATCCGCGTGTCGATGCTTGATGCGCATCAAGCGCGGCAGCGCGCGCACGGGTGCCGCGGATCGACGCTTCAGCGGCTGTGCTTCGGTTCGAACGGCGGCAGGCGGCTGGTCGATTTCAGCTCGCGCATCGACACGGTGCTCAGCAGTTCCTTGACGCCCGGCAGCGCGCGCAGCCGATTCAGCAGGAAGCTCGAGAATGAATCGAAGTCCTGAGCGAGGATCTGCAGCAGGTAGTCGTGCTGGCCGGTCGTGTTGTGGCAGGCGACCACTTCCGGCATCGCCATCACGCCGGCCTCGAACGCACGGCAGGTCTTCTCGGTATGATTGTCGAGCGAGATATTGACGAACGCGACCACCCCGAAGCCCAGCGCGCGGCGATCGAGATTCGCCTGATAGCCCGTGATCACGCCTTCGGTCTCGAGCCGTCGCAGGCGCTTCCAACACGGCGACGCCGACAGCGACACGCGTTCCGCCAGCTCGGCGTTGCTCAAGCGCCCTTCCTGCTGCAGGATTGACATTATCTTCAAATCTGTTTCGTCCAGTTGCATCCGCTGCGTCTTTCCTTTTATGAAATTTTTTCAAGATAGAAGATTCTGCTGAATGATGGCCGATTCGGGAATCAAATGGAAAGACTATTTTTCGCTCGGCTCTCTACACTGAGCGACTTCGCCGCCGGCCCGACGCTGCGTGGGCCGGCCTGATCTTCCGACCGAGGAGCCCCAACATGACGAACTATCACAAGAAGGACATCAACGGCCATCCGCTGCATCCTGAAACGCAGATGATGTCGTACGGCTTCGACCCGTTCCTGTCCGAGGGCGCGGTCAAGCCGCCGGTCTTCCTGACCTCGACGTTCGCATTCCGCTCGGCCGAGGACGGCGCCGATTTCTTCGATGTCGTGTCCGGTCGCAAAGCCCTGCCGCAAGGCGAGGCCGCGGGGCTCGTCTACAGCCGCTTCAACCATCCGAACCTCGAGATCGTCGAGGACCGCCTCGCGCTGCTCGACGGCACCGAAGCCGCAGTCGTCACGTCGAGCGGGATGTCGGCGATCAGCGCGGTGTTCCTCGCGTTCCTGCGTCCGGGCGACCAGCTCGTGCAATCGGTGCCCCTGTACGGCGGCACCGAGACCCTGATCGGCAAGATCTTCAAGGAATGGGGCGTGACCGCGCATCCGATCGAGAACAGCCTGTCGCCGGCAGCGATCGGCGCGGCGCTCGAAGCGGCGGCCAAGCAAGGCCCGGTGCGGATCTGCTATGTCGAGACGCCGGCCAACCCGACCAACTCGCTGATCGATCTCGACGGCCTGCGCCGCGAACTCGACGCGTTCGAGGCGCGCCACGGCTATCGCCCGATCTCGGTGTGCGACAACACGATGCTCGGGCCGATCTTCCAGAAGCCGGGCGAGCACGGCGTCGACCTGTCTGTCTACTCGCTCACCAAGTACGTCGGCGGCCACAGCGACCTCGTCGCGGGCGGCGTGACGGGCCGCAAGGACCTGATCGGCAAGATCCGCCTGATCCGCAGCGCGTTCGGCTCGCAGCTCGATCCGCATTCGTCGTGGATGCTGATCCGCTCGATGGAAACGGTCGTGCTGCGCATGAAGCAGGCCGAACGTACGGCGCGCAAGGTCGCCCAGTGGTTCACGACGAATCCGCATCAGAAGGTGGCCGTCTATCATCCGGAATTCATCGAGGACGACGCGTACCGCGCAGCCTATGCGCGCCAGTGCACCGGCGCGGGCTCGACCTTCGCGTTCGTGCTCGACGGCGGCCGCGCCGACGCGTTCCGCTTCATCAATGCGCTGCACCTGTTCAAGTCGGCGGTGAGCCTCGGCGGCACCGAATCGCTGATCTGCCATCCGGCATCGACCACCCACTCGGGCGTGCCGGAAGCCTCGCGCAAGGCGGCGGGCGTGTCCGAGGGCCTGATCCGGATCTCGATCGGCCTCGAACACGAGGATGACCTGATCGCCGATCTGGACAATGCATTCCGCCACATGATCGCCGGCGCAACGCGCTGACGCTGCCACGCCGCGCGGGCGGACCACCATCCGCGCGGCGCTTGTCCCGCTCTCCCGCCTGCCGTCACGCCCCCGCGGCGCATGACGCCCCTGCCGGAAACCGGCCTCGCCGACAACGTATCGGCCTCCTGACGAATCCTGATGAATACCACGGCGCGCTCCACGCCGAACCACGACCGGACGCGCAACGCGGTTGACAAATACAAAGCGCTTTCTATAACAGGAATTGCCTTGGGCCCCCTCGCCGACCGGCGACGCGACCCTCGCTCCGCTCGTGCGCGACGCGGGCGTGGTTGCGCCCAATGCGCATAACAAGCCAGACAGGAGACTTCCATGTCATCCCCATCCCGTCTCACTGGCCGTCACCTCAGCTATGCGATGGCCACGGGGCTGGCCGTGTTCGCGGCCGCGATGCCCGGCGTCGCGCAGACCCTGCCGAACGGTGACAGCCAATCGATCCAGCACGATTCGGAGAAGGCGCGCGAGCTGAAGGAGCCGTCGTTCCAGACCCGCGAGGAACGCCTAGCCGCGCAGCCGCTGGACTGGAACAAGACCATCGGCAAGCCCACCCCGCGCACGCTCACGGCCAAGGAACGCAAGGCGCTGCAAAACGCGCGGCGCGGCGCCTCGGCAGGCGGCGGCCCCGACCCGAAAGCGGAAGAAGAAGCACGCAGGCTCCATCCGGACGACTGGAAATAAGACGTTGCGTCGGCCGGATCTCGTCGTCAAGCAAGGAGACAATCATGGTCACCAGGCTCAATGCGTCCGTGTTTGCGCGCTGGCTCGCCGCCGCCGCGTTCTGTGCGGGCCTCTGCGCGGGGCCCGCGCATGCGCAGACCGCCGCGATCGGCAAGCTGTTCACGAGCGAGGGCACCTGCTCCGCCTCGGTGGTCAGCGGCAAGAACATCATCGTCACCGCCGCCCACTGCTGCTGGGACCGCTCGAAGAACGGCTGGATCGGCGGCTGGTCGTTCGCGCCGGGCTACAACAACGGCAAGGCGCCCTATGGAACGTTCAACTGGTCGGACGCGCGCGTGCCGAACTCGTGGATCAATAACGGCGACATCCCATCCGACGTCTGCCTGATCCGGCTCCAGAACGATTCGGCGGGCCATCCGATCACCTACTACACGGGCTGGCTCGGACGCTCCTGGAACTACCCGCCGTCGCAGCCGATGCACGCGTTCGGCTATCCGGGCAACATCGGCAACGCGAACAGCCTCGAGCACTGCGAATCGCAAAGTTCGGCGCAGCCGGGCAGCTGCGGTTCGGGCGTGCTGAACATGGCCTGCAACATGACCTACGGATCGAGCGGCGGCCCGTGGATCCGCGACTACGGCACTGGCAATCACGTCGACGCGACCGTCCACGGCTACATCAGCCAGTCGTGCACGGGCACCTTCGGCCAGGTCTTCAACGGCCCGCAATTCACGAGCAACAACATCGTGATGCTCTGCAACGCGGAAGGCTGCTGAACCGCGTGCCCGCGCGCGCCGCACCCCGGCCCCGCGCGGGCCGTCACACCACCGGCGGATCCCCGAGCCAGCGCCGCGCGCCGGGGCCGTTGCGCCCCGCCCGGTCGTCCGGGTTCGACAGCTTGCAGCGCTTGAGCGACAGGCAGCCGCAACCGATGCAGTGATCAAGCTCGATATTGAGCCGCTGCAGTTCCTCGATCTTGTCGTTCACCCGCTTCTTCCACTCGCGCGACAGCCGCTGCCAGTCCTTGTTGCTCGGCAGCGTGCAGGCCGGCAGGCTCGCCAGCTGCGTGGCGATCTCGTCGAGCGAATAGCCGATCCGCTGCGCGAACACGATGAAGGCGACGAGCCGCAACGTCGAACGCGGGTAGTGGCGGCGCGTCGAGCCGCGCCTGACCGAGCTGATCAGCCCGCGCGATTCATAGAAGCGCAAGGCTGAGGCATTGACCCCGCTGCGCGCGACCACCTCGCTGATCGACAGCATCGGGTCATTACTCTCACCAGTGGAACGCATTTTTTTGCCTCCGGGTACTTTACTTAAAGTTAACTTCAATTTGTAGACTGTGCGCCCAGTCTAATCCATGACGATGCCCAATGCACCTGATCTCCTTGCGCGCGACGCCGCGCTGGGTCGCCGTCGGCGCCCTTCTGCTGGCCGCCGCCGGCTGCCATGACCAACCCAAGGATCCCGCCCCGCCGCCGCCCGAGGTCGGCGTCGCGCGCGTCGCGCCCCGGTCCGTCGCGCTCGTCGACGGCTTCAACGGCCGCGTCGAGGCGGTCGACGCCGTGGATTTGCGGCCACGCGTGAGCGGCTACCTGCAGCGGGTCGCCTACCGCGAAGGCGATCGGGTCGCGCAAGGGACGGTACTGTTCCTGATCGATCCCCGCCCTTACCGGATCGCGCTCGAACGCGCGCAGGCCCAGCTCGAACGCGCCCGCGCCGCCGCGCGCCTCGCGCAGATCCAGTTGCAGCGCGCGCAGACCCTGATCGGCGCGAAGGCGATTTCCCAGGAAGAACTCGACACCGCCCGTTCCACCGACGCCCAGGCCGGCGCGGACCTGCACGCGGCGCAAGCCGCGGTCGACGACGCGAAGCTGAACCTCGGCTTCACCGAGGTCCGCGCGCCGATCACCGGCCGGGCCGGCCGGGCGCTCGCGACCACCGGCAACCTCGCGCGCGCCGACGAGACGCTGCTGACCACGGTCGTGTCGCAGGACCCGGTCTACGTCTACTTCGACTGCGACGAACAAAGCTACCTGCGCTACAACGCGCAGCGCGCGAACCCGGGCGGGCCGGCGCTGGCCGCGAACCCGGTGCGGATCGGGCTCGCGAACGAAACCGGCTTCCCGCACGCGGGCACGGTCGACTTCCTCGACAACCGCGTCGATCCGGCCACGGGCACGATCCGCGCGCGGGTGCGTCTCGCCAATCCCGACGGGCGCTTCACGCCGGGCCTCTACGCGCGCGTGCAGCTGTCGAGCGCGCAGGATCCGGAGGCGCTGCTGGTGGACGGCCGCGCGATCCTGACCGACCAGGATCGCAAGTACGTGTACGTGGTCGGCCCGAACAATCAGGCCCTGCGCCGCGATGTCACGCTCGGCCGGCAGATCGGCGACGAGCGGATCGTCCGCACCGGGTTGCGCGCGGGCGACACGGTGATCGTCGAGGGCCTGCAGAAGATCTACTACCCGGGCGCGCCGGTGCATCCCAAGGCGCTGCCCGCGCGGCCCGAGGCGAGCGCCGCCGCGTCATCCGCCACCGCGCAGTAACGAGCACACCGTCATGGACTTTTCGAAATTCTTCATCGACCGGCCGATCTTCGCGGTCGTGCTGTCGATCGTGATCTTCGCGCTCGGGCTGATCGCCATTCCGATGCTGCCCGCGGGCGAGTACCCGGAAGTGGTGCCGCCCAATGTCGTGGTGCGCGCCACCTATCCGGGCGCGAACCCGAAGGACATCGCTGAATCGGTCGCCGAACCGCTCGAGGAAGCAATCAACGGCGTCGAGGGCATCATGTACATGAAATCCGTCGCGGGTTCGGACGGCAGCCTTCAGGTGGTGGTCACGTTCCTGCCCGGCGTCGATCCCGACACCGCCGCCGTGCGCGTGCAGAACCGCGTGAGCCAGGCGCTCTCGCGCCTGCCCGACGAGGTGCGGCAGTACGGCGTGACCACGCAGAAACAGTCGCCGACGCCGCTCATGTACGTGAGCCTCTATTCGCCCGACAACAGCCGCGACTCGCTGTACCTGCGCAACTACCTGACGCTGCACGTGAAGGACGAGCTGTCGCGCCTGCCGGGGATCGGCGACGTCGGCCTGTACGGCTCCGGCGACTACGCGATGCGCGTGTGGCTCGACCCGAACCGGCTCGCGTCGCGCGGGCTCGCCGCGAGCGACGCGGTCAACGCGATCCGCGAGCAGAACGTGCAGGTGTCGGCCGGCCAGCTCGGCGCGGAACCGTCGCCGCAGGCGCGCGACCTGCTGGTGTCGATCAACGTGCGCGGCCGGCTGCGCACGCCGCAGGAATTCGGCGACATCGTGCTCAAGAACGGCGGCGACGGGCAGGTCGTGCGCCTGTCCGACGTCGCACGCATCGAGCTGGGCGCCGGCGACTACACGCTGCGCTCGCTGCAGGACACCCGCAATGCCGCGACGGTCGGCATCTTCCTCTCGCCGGGCGCGAACGCGCTCGACGTCGCGCGCGCCGTGTACGCGAAGCTGGACGCGCTGTCGAAGCGCTTCCCCGCGGGCATCGCCTATCAGCCGGTGTGGGATCCGACCGTGTTCGTGCGCGAGTCGATCCGCGCGGTCCAGCACACGCTGATCGAGGCCGTCGTGCTGGTGGTGTTCGTCGTGATCCTGTTCCTGCAGACCTGGCGCGCGTCGATCATTCCGCTGCTCGCGGTGCCCGTGTCGGTGGTCGGCACCTTCGCGTGGCTCTACGTGCTCGGCTACTCGATCAACACGCTGACCCTGTTCGGGCTCGTGCTCGCCATCGGCATCGTGGTGGACGACGCGATCGTGGTGGTCGAGAACGTCGAGCGCAACATCGGCCGCGGGCTCTCGCCGCGCGCCGCCGCGCACCAGGCGATGAAGGAGGTGTCGGGGCCGATCATGGCGATCGCGCTGGTGCTGTGCGCGGTGTTCGTGCCGATGGCCTTCCTGTCGGGCGTCACCGGGCAGTTCTACAAGCAGTTCGCGGTGACCATCGCAATCTCGACCGTGATCTCCGCGATCAACTCGCTGACGCTGTCGCCCGCGCTCGCGGCCAAGCTGCTGCGGCCGCACGACGCGCCGCAGGACGCGCTGTCGCGCGCGATCGAGCGCGGCTTCGGCTGGCTGTTCGCGCCGTTCAACCGCTTCTTCCAGCGCAGCTCGGATCGCTATCACGGCGCGGTCGCACGCTCGCTCGGACGGCGCGGCATGGTGTTCGTCGTGTACGTCGTGCTGCTCGGCGCGACCGCGCTGCTGTTCCAGCGGGTGCCGGGCGGCTTCATCCCGACCCAGGACAAGCTCTACCTGTTCGCGGGCGCGAAGCTGCCGGAAGGCGCCTCGCTCGCGCGCACCGATGCGCTCACGCGTCAGATGGTCGAGATCGCGCACCAGGTGGACGGCGTGTCGATGGTGCCCGCCTATGCCGGCCTCAATGCGCTGCAAGGCGTCAACACGCCGAACATCACCAACTCGTACATCATCCTCAAGCCGTTCGGCGAACGCCATCGCAGCGCCGCCCAGATCAGCGCCGAGCTGAACGCGCGCTTCGCCGGCATCAAGGACGGCTTCGCCTACGCGCTGCTGCCGCCGCCGATCCAGGGCCTCGGCAACGGCTCCGGCTACTCGCTGTACCTGGAAGATCGCGCGGGGCTCGGCTACGGCGCGCTGCAGGATGCGCTCGGCGCGTTCCAGGCGGCCGTCGCCAAGACGCCGGGCATGACCTACCCCGTCAGTTCGTATCAGGCGAACATCCCGCAGCTCGAAATCAAGGTCGACCGCGTGAAGGCGAAGGCGCAGGGCGTGTCGCTGACCGATCTGTTCAGCACGCTGCAGGTGTACCTCGGCTCGGTGTACGTGAACGACTTCAACCTGTTCGGGCGGGTCTACCGGGTCATGGCGCAGGCCGACGCGCCGCACCGGCAGACGCCCGAGGACATCGGCAACCTGCGCGTGCGCAACGCGGCGGGCGAGATGGTGCCGATCGGCTCGATGGTGACGATCGCGCCGACCTACGGACCCGATCCGGTCGTGCGCTACAACGGCTATCCGGCCGCCGACCTGATCGGCGAAGCCGATCCGCGGCAGCTGTCGTCGGGGCAGACGATCGCCAAGCTTCAGCAGATCGCGAAACAGGTGCTGCCGCCCGGCATCACGCTCGAATGGAGCGACCTGAGCTACCAGCAGGTCACGCAGAGCAACGCGGCGGTCATCGTGTTCCCGCTCGCCGTGATGCTCGCGTTCCTCGTGCTCGCCGCGCTGTACGAGAGCTGGACCCTGCCGCTGGCGGTGATCCTGATCGTGCCGGTCTGCATGTTCGCGGCGCTGTTCGGCGTGTGGCTGTCCGGCGGCGACAACAATGTGTTCGTGCAGGTCGGGTTGGTCGTGCTGATGGGGCTCGCATGCAAGAACGCGATCCTGATCGTCGAGTTCGCCCGCGAGCTGGAGATGCAGGGCATGAACATCGTCGACGCCGCGCTCGAGGCCTGCCGCCTGCGGCTGCGCCCGATCGTGATGACCTCGGTCGCGTTCATCGCGGGCTCGGTGCCGCTCCTGATCGGCACCGGCGCAGGCAGCGAGGTGCGCGCGGCCACCGGCATCACGGTGTTCGCCGGCATGCTCGGCGTGACCTTGTTCGGCCTGTTCCTGACGCCCGTGTTCTACGTCACGATCCGCAAGCTCGCGCACCGCAAGCTCATCGCACGACAGGATTCCCACGATATTTCCGAAGGAGCGCATTCATGATCGCGCCGGCCTGTCTCATTCCGCTTACGCTTACGCTCGCACTGAGTGCCTGCGCGGTCGGCCCCGACTTTCAGCGGCCCGACACCGCGCTGCCCGGACGCTTCGCGCGCGCGGCCGCCGCGCCCGCGCCGAATGCGTCGGCTTCCGCCGACACCGCGCCCGATGCCGGTTTCTGGAGCGGCTTCGGCGATCCGACGCTCGCCGCGCTGATCGCGCAGGCGTATACGGCGAACCAGGACTTGCGGCTCGCGCTCGCCCGCCACGACGCGGCCGACGCCTTGCTGCGCAACGCCCGCTTCGACCAGTTTCCGACCATCACCGCGAGCGGCCAGATCGGCCATCAACTGCTGAGCCAGTCGCAGGCGTTCGGCGCCTCGCGCAGCCAGCGCGACACGCCGATCTCCGGCGTCAGCGTCAACGCGAGCTGGGAACTCGACCTGTTCGGCCGCGTGCGGCGCGGCGTCGAAGCGCAGCGCGCCGAGACGGCGGCCAGCGCCGCCGATCTGCGCGCGGTGCGGGTCGCGATCGCGGGCGAGGCGGCGACCGCCTACCTCGATCTGCGCGGCCAGCAGGAGCGCCTGCGGATCGCCCGCGACAACGCCGACAACCAGCGCGGCACGCTCGCGCTGATCGACGCGCGGGTCGGCGCGGGGCGCGGCTCCGAACTCGACGCGGCGCGCGCCCGCGCGCAGTACGAAACCACCGTGTCGCGCATCGCCTTCCACGAAGCCGCCATCGGCGTCGACGAACACCGTCTCGCGGTGCTGACGGGGCGCACGCCGGATGCACTGATCGCTGCGCTCGACGTGCCCGCGCCGCTGCCGGCGCCCCCCGCCGGGATCGCCGCCGGCACGCCGGCCGATCTGCTGCGCCGGCGGCCGGACGTCGCCGCGGCCGAGGCCCGCCTGCACGCGGCCACCGCGCGGGTCGGCGTCGCGACCGCCGACCTGTTCCCGCGCCTCACGCTGAGCGGCATGCTGGGCAGCCTGACGTCGCGCTACGGGGTCTTCGCGAGCGGCGGCGACACCAACCTGATCGCGCTCGGCGTCGACTGGTCGTTCCTCGACGTCGGCCGGGTGCGCGCCCGCCTCGCGGCGAGCCGCGCCGACGCGGCCGGCTTGCTCGCGCAATATCAGCAGACCGTGCTGGGCGCGCTGGAAGACGCGGAGAACGCGCTGCTGCGCGCGGCGCGCACTCGCGACGAGGCCGCGCATCTCGAACGCGCGGCGACGGACAGCGCGCGCGCCGCGCAACTCGCGCAAACCCGCTTCGATGCGGGCGCGATCGACTACTACGAGGTGCTCGATGCCCAGCGTTCGCTGCTGCAGGCCCAGGACGCCGCCGCCGATGCTCGGCTGCGCAACGCCACGGCGGTGGTCTCCGTGTACAAGGCGCTCGCGGGCGGATGGCCGACCACGGACGCGCCGCGCGACGCCGCCCGCGCCGAGTGACGACGCCATGACTCCGCGCACTCCGCAGCCGCCGGCGTCCGACTCATGGCCGGCGCTTGTCCACGTCGTGCTCGCGGGCGTGTTCGCCGCGCTGCACGTCGGCAAGGCGACGATCGCGCTGCCGCAGTTGCAGACGGCGTTCGGCCGCTCGCTCGCGTCGCTCGGCGGGATTCTGTCGGCGTTTCCGCTCGTCGGCGTGTTCGGCGGCATCGCGGCGGGCCTGCTGGTGCACCGCTGGGGCGACCGACGCCTGCTGATGGCGGGGCTCGTGGTCATGAGCGCGGCGAGCGGCGTCGGTGCGCTCGCACGCAGCTTCGATGGGCTGCTCGCGAGCCGCTGCGCCGAGGGGCTCGGCTTCGTGATCGTGGTGGTGGCCGCGCCCGCCGTGCTGAACCGGCTTGCGCCGCCCGCGCGGCGCGGCGTCGTGTTCGGGCTCTGGAGCACGTTCATGGCGGGCGGCATGGCGCTGGCGATGCTGGTCGGGCCGCATCTGGGCAGCTGGCGCACGGTCTGGCTGGTGTGCGCCGCGCTCACGCTGGGGGCCGCGCTGCTGCTGCCGCTCAGCACCCCGCGCGGTTCCGCCGCGCGCGTCAGTCGGGCTGACATCGCGCCCGCGCTGCGCGCCGTGCTCACGCGCCGCGCGACGCTGCTGCTGGCGCTGGGCTTCGCGGCCTACACGCTGCAATTCTTTTCCGTGATGTCATTCCTGCCGGTGTTCCTGATGCAGCGTCTCGCGATCCCGGTCGGGACGGCCGGCGCGCTGTCCGCCGTGATCGTGGCGCTCAATGCCGCCGGCAACCTGCTCGCCGGCGCGCTGCTCGCGCGCGGCATGGGGCCGGCGCGGCTGCTCGCGGCGACGAGCCTCGCGATGGGCTGCACGGGCGCGGCCATATTCGTCTCGGGCATGCCGGCGCCGCTCGCGGTACTGCTGTGCGGCGGGTTCAGCGCGATCAGCGGGATGTTGCCGACCACCGTGCTCGCGACCACGCCGGGCACCGCGCCCGCGCCCTCGCTGGCGCCGCTCAGCCTCGGGCTCGTGATGCAGGGCAATTATCTCGGGCAGGTGCTCGGACCGCTGCTGGTCGGCGCGCTGGCCGGCGCGGCCGGGTGGCCCGCCGTGGCGTATCTGGTGGCCGCGGCTGCCGCGGCCGGCGCGCTGGCGGGCGTCGGACTCCGGTCCGCCCCGCGCGACGCGGCGTGATTGCCGCCCCGCCCGGGCCTCGCGCGCTCAGACTGCGAGCACCGACACCGCCTTGGTGACGAGGTACGGTTCGAGCGCCTCCGGACCGCCTTCCGATCCATAGCCGGAATCCTTCACGCCGCCGAACGGCATTTCAGGCCACGGCGCGGCGGGTTGGTTGATCCACAGCATGCCGACCTCCAGATGCTGGGTCAGCAGGTGCACGTTGCGGAACGACTTCGTGAACGCGTAGCCGGCGAGCCCGTAAGGCAGGCGATTGGCCTCGGCGATCGCGTCCTCGAGCGAATCGAAGCCGCGGATCGCCGCGACCGGGCCGAACGGCTCGTTGTTGAACACGTCGGCTTCGAGCGGCACGTCGGCCAGCACCGTCGGCGCGAAGAAGTTGCCGACCTCGCCCACGCGCTCGCCGCCCGTGGCGACCGTCGCGCCCACCGCGCGCGCATCGTCGAGCACCTTGCGCATCGCGCCGAGCCGGCGTGCGTTCGCGAGCGGGCCGAGGGTCGTGCCCTCCGCGAGGCCATCGCCGAGCTTCAGGCTTTCCGCATGCTGGACCAGCGCGCGCGTGAATTCCTCGCGGATGCTGTTGTGCACGAGGAAGCGGGTCGGCGAGATGCACACCTGCCCCGCGTTGCGGAACTTCGCGCCGCCCGCCGCCTTGACGGCCAGCGCGAGGTCGGCGTCGTCGGCGACGATGACGGGCGCGTGGCCGCCCAGCTCCATGGTCGCGCGCTTCATGTGCGCGCCGGCCAGCGCCGCGAGCTGCTTGCCGACCGGCGTCGAGCCGGTGAAGGTGACCTTGCGGATCACCGGATGCGGAATCAGGTAGCCCGAGATTTCCGCCGGGTCGCCGTACACGAGCCCGATCACGCCCGCCGGCACGCCCGCGTCGGCGAATGCGCGCAGCAGTTCGGCCGGCGACGCCGGGGTTTCCTCCGGCGCCTTGACCAGGAAAGAGCAGCCGGTCGCGAGCGCGGCGCTCAGCTTGCGCACCACCTGGTTCACCGGGAAATTCCACGGCGTGAACGCGGCGACCGGGCCGACCGGCTCCTTCACCACCGTCTGCTGCGCCGCGAGATTGCGCGGTGGCACGACCCGACCGTACACGCGGCGGCCTTCGTCGGCGAACCATTCGATGATGTCGGCGGCCGACAGCAGCTCGATGCGCGCTTCCACGAACGGCTTGCCCTGCTCCTGCGTCATCAGCCGCGCGATCGCGTCGGCGCGTTCGCGCACGAGGGCCGCGGCCTTGCGCATCGTGGCGGCGCGCTCGTGCGCGGGCACCTTGCGCCACAGCGCGAAGCCGCGCTGCGCGGCGTCGAGCGCGCGGTCGAGATCCGCGATGCCCGCATGCGCGACCCGGCCGATGACGGCGCCGGTCGCGGGATTGACGACATCGATCGTCTTGCCGCTCGCGGCGTCGCACCACTCGCCATTGATCAGCAACTGCGTATCGGTGTAGCTCGGAATGGCCATGCTCATTGCTCCATTGGGTCGATGAGTGTCGGTTGGGCGGGGCGTGCGGGCAGCACGCGCGCGTCCATGATACCGAGGGATCGCGTCGGCCGCTGGGAGCGCCCGGCACGGTCCCGCGCCGCGCCGGCTCCTACCTGAGGCGGCGACTGTCCGGCCTGTCGGCCGGCGCGGGTCTGTCGGAGCGGGTGCGGGCCGCGCTGCTCGACATGATTCCCAGTGGCCTCAGCAGCGCGGACGACGTCGCGGACAAGCTCGCCGTCAGCCGGCGAACGCTGCAACGACGGCTCGAACAGGAAGGCACCCGTTTCAAGACGCTGCTGGCCAGCGTGCGCGAACAGCTCGCGCGTCACTACATCGTCCATTCCGATTTGCCGTACAACCAGATCTCTTTCCTGCTGGGATATCAGGATCCCAACTCCTTCTTCCGCGCCTTCCACGCGTGGACCGGCATGACGCCGGACGCGGCCCGCGCGCTGTCGCAAGTCATGCACTGAGCGGGGCTCGTCACGCGTCGTCGCAACGGCGCGCGCATGCGTCCATTCATACGGGCGGCGCGCGCATCGGCCTTCGGGCGTCGGCAATACGCCCCGGTCGATTGGACGCTCGATGGCCGGACAGTGCTTTCGACATCACGCCGATCTCCTCGCCATGCCTCGTCGCGAAGCGCCGCATGGTTCACACCGGTCCGGGTCCGTTACCGGCGCACCGAGTTCATCGCGGCCGACACGCAATCGAATCCGGATGATCTGAGCCCACGCGCGCGCCTCGCTCGGCGTCGAGCGCTTGCCGCGGCCCGCGGGCAGCCCGACGCGACCTTTCCGGTTCGATCGCTTTCGAGGCGCGCCATACGGATGGGTCCGCGCATCGCGCCCAATCGCTGTCGCACGCATTTCACACAACGCGCGCATAACTGTGTGCCGCGGCCTCGCGAACCGGTGCGCGTCTGCCGCCTCTTTTGCACACGTGTGCATCGGACGATGCGCGTTTCGCCCACTCTCTTCGTGAACAGGTCCCGCCATGCCCCGCCTTCCCGCTTCACTCTTCCCGGTCGCGCCGCGCCGCCGCTTCATCTCGCGCGGCGCCGCGCTCGCGCTGTCGCCGCTCGTCGCCGCGCTTGCCGCCTGCGGCGGCGATGACTCGCCGGGCGGCGCCTCGCTGCTCGCGGCGTCCGACCCGAAACCCGACGCGCGAGCGCTCAGCCTGACCGGCCGCTCGATGACGATCAACGTCACCAGCTGGATCCCCGGGCTGACGCTTGCCTACGGCAACGCCGCGAGCCAGAGCGGCTCGGCTCCGCAGGCGTCCGCGTCGCGGATCTCGACCGGCCAGACCACGACGGTCAGCGCGTCGAGCAGCCTGAGCGACTGCACGGGCAGCTTCAGCCTGGCGGGCGGCGACGCCGGCTTCAACCTGTCCTACGTGCACCCGTTCGGCGCGCAGGCGACCACGGTCGGCGTCGCGCCGTCGGCAGGCTATGTGGCCGGCGCGAACGCAGCCACCTTCCCGGGGCATGACGCGGTCGCGAACCTGAACCTGTATCGCGGCGTCGCCACCGCCAACGGCGCCTACGTCGCCCCCCTCGCGCTGCTCGACACGCCGCCGCGCAACAACTGTCAGGACTTCGCGAACAGCCTGTTCGGCGCGAGCCTGCGCGGCGCGGCCGCGATCCAGGCCGCCTATCAGGACACCGGGCCGCTCGGCTACGTCCCGCCGGCGGATTTCACGGGCGGCCAGTTGGCGGGCTTCGTCGCTCAATGGACGCAGCGCTGGCTCGGCGGGGCGGCCGGTTCGGCCCTGCCGCCCGCCGACGCGCAACTGATCGATCTGCTGAAGCACTACGTGGCGGGCGCATCCGCGAACGGCGCGCTGACGATGTGGGTGCCGCAGCTCACCTGGCAGCCGGGCAGCGCGCCGGCCGTGTTCAACCTGAGCGGGTATCGCGGCTTCGCGTTCACCGACGCGGCGGGCAACTGGAATGCGGCGAGCGTCAATGCCTGCCTGACGCTGCTCGCGGCGGGGTCTCATTTCGTGGCGATCAGCGCGGCGAGCGACCTGCCCCCGGGCGTGTCGATGCAGGCGTTCGACAGCTACATCGGCGCGAGCGGGCTCGCGACCTCGGTCGACATCGGCAATTCGCACTACGCGTCGCTCGTCAACACGACGGGACGCTACTACCTGAGCGTCGGCGGCGACTTCGCGCCGGAGCAATGCGGGCTGATCCTGTCGTTCCTGTACGGCCGCACCGTCAACAATCTGCTGGCCGGCGCGGGGGCGTACAACACCTTCATCCAGCTCGAAGGCTGGCCGGCGGGCGGCGATCGCCACAATGCCGACTACGCGACTTACCAGCAGACGTTGTGGAACATCTCGACCTACGGCGCTTCCGCGTACAGCGAGAAGCGCGCGACCTCGATCTTCCTCGCGCCGCCGGGCTGGACGCCGCAGGTGTACCAGACGACCCGGATGATGCCGTACGTCGGCGCGTATGCGCAGTCGAACGGTGCGCCCCAGGGCTGGCTCAACACGGGGCTGGTGACGATTCCGGCCGGCGCGCCGCCGCTGCCCGCACGCTACGTGCAAAGCTGAGGCGGCGCGCGGCCGTGACGGCGAGATCCTTACAGTGAGCCCGTCACGACTTGACGGGCAGCACCAGCGTGGCCTGCCGGGTCGGATCGAACTGGAAGGTCACGCCGAACCGTTCGCCCGGGTTGACGGGCGGCTGGTACAGGCTGTCGTAGGTATCGAGCACGACGCCGATGTGGTGGCCCGCCGGCACGTCATACGCGGTCGCGGAGAATTCGATCGGAAAATCGATCGTCGCGCCGGGCGTGGCCCAGTGCACGGTGCGCGCGCCGTGCGTGATCAGCTTGCCGATGCCGAGCGCATCGACATCGTAGAGGTAGGCCACCACCTGCGCGCGGGCCTGCGACGGCGCAACGCGCAGGTTCAGCTGCGCCACCCCGCGCAGTTGCATCGGCGCGGCGAGCGGCGCGCCTTCGTAGCGCACGCCGGTCGCGAGCGCGACGCTCGGCAACGCGTTGATCACCGGCGCGCCGAGGCCCTCGCCGAAGGTCGACAGGATCGGAATCGGCCCGCTCGTCGCGGTGGTGTCCGAGAAATTCTGGATCAGGTCGCCGCCCGCCACCGTGTTCGGCGTCGCCTGCAACGCGCCGTTGGTGCCCTTCCAGCATAAGCAGCCCAGCTCCCAGCGCAATCCGCCGCGCGGGCCGACGTACAGCGTCTGCGCACGGACGTTGCTGGCCGGCCAGGTGTCGAAGGTGTCGCGCGTCGTGCTGAACTTGATCTGCATCGACACCTGCGGGCCGGTCTCGACGCCGTTCTGCTGTCCTTTCAGGAAGCGGTCGAACCAGCGGTGCGCCTCGTCGTACGGGAAGTTCGGCAAGCCGAGCAGCGCGCCGGGAATCTCCGCCTGCGCGTGGATGCCGGGATTGATCAGCAGCTTCTTCGGGCCCGTCAGCTTCGAGAACAGGCGCATCGACGAGTTCGGCGTGAACATGTCGTCCTCGAAGTTCTTGCTGAGGAACACGGGGGCGTTGCGCTTGTTGATCGCGTCGATGTAGCTCGCCGGCGAGCGAACGCGCGCCCACGCGACGATCTCGTCGACCTTCGCCTGCGGCGTGTTCGGATCGAGCAGCGCCTTGATGTACTGGTCGACGATCGGATCGAGCCGGCCCGTCACCTTGCCCGACAGGAACAGCACCGCCGACCAGGTCGCGTTCGGCGACTGCGCCGGATACAGCTGGTCGACCAGATCGCCCCAGCCGGACAGCGCGGCGGCGGTCTTGAGCCGCGGGTCCTGGGCCAGCGCGAGCAGCGACAGGCCCGCGCCGTATGAAATCCCGCTGACCGCGAGCCGGTCGGGGTCGGCGCCCGTGTTCGCGAGCGCCCAGTCGACCGCGGTCGACACGTCGCGGACGTCCTGCGGCCCCGCCACCTGCACCGTTCCGCCCGACAGGTAGAAGCCGCGCGGCGTATAGCTGAGCACCACGTAGCCGTCCTGGGCGAGCTTCTGCTGCTGGCCCAGGTACTCGAAGAAGTCGGAGGCGGCCCAGCTCGAGATCATGACGATCGTCGGGAACGTCTGGTCCGCGCGCGACTGCTTCGGCAGCGATACGTTGGCGGTCAGGCGCGTGCCGTCGGATGCGGTGATCGTCAGGTTGTTGACCCAGCAGGTGCCGTCGCGCGGCGAAATGACCCCGGGAAACTGGAATGGCGTCGTATACGCGGCTGCCTCGAGCGGCGTGGCCGGGCGGCAGGACACGGCGGCCTGCGACAACGACGCGGTCAATGCCAGCCCAAGGCCGGCCATCATGCGGATGATCTTCACGTCCCCTCCGGTATTTGTCTCGTTGAGTTGTTTCGTTGAACTCACGGTCTCGATCGCCTCGGGCGACGCGCCGTTCGCCGGATTGAGCCATCGGGAACCGGGTCGGTCAAGGCGAACTGTAAGCTCGCGCACCGTGCGCCGAGGGTCTTGTCCGGGACGTGTGTTTGAGACGCAGGATGGGAAGCCCGGCGCGCGAGCCAATGCGCGCGATCGTTGCGCTGTCGGCCGTTTGAAACAATAAAGTGAGTAAACCTTCGAAATGTTGCGCTTGCCCGCTGCGCTTTGCGACGCGATCGGGAGAATCGGTGCGCGGGCGGGCTCGGCCGCCCTGCCCTCAGCGCGCGATACGGGTGAACAGGCGCGAGCGGGCCGCGGCGATCGCGAGCGCCGCCGTCGCCCCGCCCGCCAGCACATCGACCAGGTAGTGACCGCCGTGGATGGGCGTGGCCGCGATCATGAGCGCGTCGAGCGCGACGAACCAGGAAAACGGCCGCGTGCCGCGCAGCGCGTAGGCGAGCGCGACGGCGATCACCGTATGGAACGACGGGAAGGCGTAGAGGCCCTGCGCGTGCAGCAGGCTGAACGATTTCAGCAGGCCCGCGCGCAGCGGCTCGAAATCCGCCCACAGCGCGAGATTCGCGTGCACCTCGGCCGCGTGGAGCTTGGCCGCGCCGGCCGCCGGGGCGAAGCCCGCGACGACCGTGGTGACAACGAATGCGAGCACGACCACGTTGAAGAACTCGATCACCCGCGCACGCCGGTTGGCCAGATTGCCATAGAGAATCACGAACGCCATCTGCGGCAGCGCGCTGTCATAGGCGACGCCGAGCAGCGCGTCGAGCGCGGGCCGCGCATGCAGCCAGCGATACAGCGCCGGCCAGTCGAAGCCGAGCCAGCGGTCCCAGCGCGCGAGCCGGGCGTCGACGAGCGGCGCGCCGGTGCTCACCACCAGGTAGCTGAACAACGCGGCGGCATGGCTGAACAGCATGAACTGCGCGGTATCGACGCACAGCGCGCGCAGGCGGGGATCGCGCCGGTAACGCACGGCGATGAGCGGCGCGAGCGGCCCCGCGCACATCGCGAGGCCCAGCAGCAGTTCGCGCGGCGCGATCGTCCAGCGCGCGGCGAGGCACCACGCCAGATCGAGACACAGGAACGCAAGCGCGGCGGGCAACAGCAACCGGCGCGGCATGCGATCCGCTCGCGCGGCGAACTTGGGGAAACGGACGGATTCGGTGGCCATGAGTTCCCGGGAAACGGTGAACCTGGCCGGCGGGCGCGCCTGTGCCGCAAGGCGCGCGATCGGACCGGTCACGCCGGCCGCCGGCAGGATCGGGCGAGGTCGGTGCCCGATGATCCTGCCGCGGCGGCGGAACCGCAAGAGGCGCGCGCGGGCCGCCGCGCGCCGGGGCTTACTTGTTGGCCAACGCGCCGGCGCTGTTCTGGCCGCCGAACAACGCCGTCAGGTAGTCGCCGTTGGTCTTCATCTTCGCCATCAGCGCGTCGAGCGCCGTGAACTGCGACTTGTACTGCGTGGTCAGCTGCGAGGTGTAAAGCTCCAACTGTTTCCCGCGCTGCGACAGGCTCTTCATGTCCGTGTCGATCGCGCTGAGACGGACCGCGATCGTACCCTTGTCGGTCAACTTGGTGCCGTCGTCGCGGATATGCAGATTGATCTGGTTGCTCATCTGCTTGCCGAGGCCGTCGGTTTCGTTGAACACCCGGGCCACGACCGCGGGCTTGTTCTGCAGCGCGGCCTTCAACGCGGCGTTGTCGACCACCAGCGAA